>JAQUIV010000067.1 GCA_028681275.1 Aliarcobacter sp. | reverse complement strand
ATTTTGGTTCACATCAACCAATGAGTTCTTCAATTCCTATTTCTTTAATTGCTTTAGGTTCTTATGGAAGAGAACAACTTTGTATCTATTCTGATATTGATATTATGATTTTATATGAAAATGTAAAGGGATATAATCTAAAAGCTATTATGGAAGAGTTTATAACTCTCGCTTGGGATTGTGGATTAAAACTTGGTTCGAGGGTTCATGAATTAAGTGAAGTAAAAGATGCCGTAAAAGAAGATATTACAATAAAAAGTTCTATCTTAGAATCGAGAATGATTTATGGTTCAAAAATCTTGTGGTTTAGATATGAAAATGTTTTAAAAATTATTAGAAATACAAATCAAAAAGAGTTTGTTTTAGACAAATTAGAAGAGCATAAACAAAGACTTTTAAAATATCCACTTAAAATGGAACCAAATATCAAAGATGGATATGGTGGAATTCGAGAATCTAATATGATGTATTGGATGGCAAATATTTTATATGGAGCTACAAATACAAAAGATTTAATTGGAACTCAATTCACAGAAGATGAATACAAAAAATATAGACAATCATTAGAGTTTATATTTCAAGTAAGAAATGCTTTACATAATATTGCACGAAAAAAACAAGATCAAGTTACCTTTGATATTTTGCCAGAGTTAAGTTCAAAACTTGGATTTAAAAATAAATCAAGATATACAAAAGACAGACAGTGTATGTCAAAAATCTTATCAAGTTTACATATTATTCATAGTTTTACAGCAACTATGGTAAAAAAATTCACAAGATCTATTATTTTTGAAGCATCAAATATTCCTAAATTAAAAAAATTAAGATTTAAAAAAAATCTTTATATTGTTGATAATACTCTGTTTTGTTCATTTCATAGAAAAGAGCAATCTTTAAATGCTTTATTAAAAGAGTTAATTGAACTTCCCTCAAATGTTGAAAGATTTGACAGATCATATATCTATTATGCAAGTCGTGCAAAATTACCAAAAGTTCAAACAAAAGAGTTAAAGAAAAATGTAAAAACAATTTTATCTAAACCAAATTTATACCCTTTAATAAAATTAATTTACAATGCAGGACTATTCCAAGCTGTACTTCCTAGTACTAAAAAAATAATTGACCAACCTCAATTTGATGGTTATCATAGACATCCTGTGGATATTCACTCAATAAAAACTTTGAAGTTTTCACAAACAATTGAAGATTCATACATAAAATCAATTTTTGATGATTTAACAAATGAACAAAAAATCTTAGTTAGATTAGTCTCTTTTTTCCATGATATTGGAAAAGGAAGAACTGATGATCATCATGTTGTTGGTGAGAAATTATTTAAAAGTATGATGAAATCTTTTGATTTTAATGAAGAGTTTATAAAGCTTGGAGCTAGACTTGTAAGATACCACAATACAATGTCTTATATGGCAACCCATGAAGATATTTATTCTGAAAAAACTATTTTAAATTTTACAGGTTTAATAAAAACAAAAGAAGCTTTAAAAATGTTATATGTAATCACTTATTGTGATATTTCAGCTGTTGGGAAAAATATTTTTAATAGTTCAACTGCTTCACTTTTAAAACAACTCTATTTACAATCTCTTCCTGCATTTGAAGATGAAGAGTTTTTAAATGAAAGTAAAAGAAGAATAGCAAAACAAAATGCTATTAAAAATCTTGATAAATATAGGGAATTACCGACTAGTTTACAAAAGAAAATTATGTACATAGCTTCAAACCAAATATTCTTACGATTAAAAGCTGAAGATATTTTGGATATTGCAATTAAAGCAAAAGATGTTGAAACGTATATTTATAAAATTACCAATGAAACTCAATTAACAATTAGAATTATTAGAAAATCACCTTTAAATTTGGGATATTTATTAGGGAAATTAGAGTTTTTAAATATCGCATCTATGAATATTTTTAAACTTTATGATAATAAAAAAGCTTTTGAAATCACATTCTCTGAAAAAGTAGATGATGAAGATCTGTTTTTTATCGAAGAAATCATAAAAGATTCATTTGATATGAGTAAAACAACCACAGCAAAAACTCCTTTAATTAGAAGAGATGATATAAAAATTGATTGTAATCATACGGCTTATTTAGCTTCAATGCAAATTATTGCAAAAGACCAAAAAGGTCTGTTTGCTTATGTTGCTAAGATATTTGATGATTTTAAAATAGAAATTGAAAGTGCAAAACTTCACACTTTAAATGGTTATGCAAGAGATTTAATTTTAATTGAAAAAAATGGGAATTTTTGTTCTAAACAAGAAGAGATTGTAGACCTTATTTGTATTAGGGATAAAGAAGATTAGTTTTTATAAAAAATAATGCTAGAATAAATATCTTAATATTTAAATTAGGGTATTAAAATGAAAGTTCTAAAATTTTTACTATTTTTGCTGTTTATATTAGGCTTTTCTATTTTATCTGCAAACTCTTTAGATAAAAAGAAGTTAGCTTATATCGTTTCTGATACATCTATTCCTTTTTGGGATATTATGTTAAGAGGTGCTAAAAATAACGCTCAAAATTTAAATTACGAAATTGAAGTTTATAACTCTCAAAATGATGCAAAAACTGAACTTGAAAATGCTATAAAAGTAATAAATAATAAAGTTTCAGGAATTATAATATCTCCAAATAACTCATCTTCTTGTGCTACTATTTTAAAACTTGCAAAAAAAGCAAATATTCCCGTTGTAATTGCTGATATTGGTACAGACTCAGGTGAATATGTCTCTTTTATCTCTTCAGATAATAAACATGGGGCTTACGAAATAGGGAAAGTTCTATCAAATAAAATATCAACTTTAAATATTCAAAATCCAAAGGTTGCAATTATTGCAATTCCACAAAAAAGATTAAATGGACAAGAAAGAACAAGTGGTTTTATGAAAGCAATGGATGAATCATCTATAAAAGGTGCAAATATAAAACAACAAATCACTTTTTCAAAAGAAGAAACTTATAACTTTACAAAAGAACTAATAAATGAAAATCCAGATTTAAATGCCATTTGGCTTCAAGGTTCAGATAAATATCAAGGTGCTTTAGATGCTATTTATGAAAGTGGTAAAAAAGATAAAATATTACTTCTTACATTTGATGCTGAACCTGAGTTTTTAGAACTTATCTCAAATAATGTTTTAATTGGTTCAGCTATGCAACAACCTTTTTTAATGGGAGAAAAAGCTGTTGAAAATATGGATAAATATTTAAATAATCAAGTTGTAGAAAAAAACAATAAATTGCCTGTTTTAGCTATTTCAAAAGAGAATATTAAAGATAATTTATCAATTATTAAAAGAAATGTTTTTGGAATAGATTATAAAAAAAATATTAAAATTCAAGCGGATAAATAAAAATGTATAGTCCCAAAAAATCCTTATATTTAATCTTAAGTCCAATTATTATCTTAACAGTAATTCTTGTAATCTCAATAAATTCTACAATTAGTTATATAACAACAAAAAATCAAATTATCAATGATATAAAAAATGACTCAAATAGAATGATTGTAGAGTTAAGAAATAATATTAAAAATCTTATGTACTCTTATTCTGTAAATGAATATGAAAAACTTTTACATAATGAAATGGAATCTAATGAAATTCTATTTGCTATTGTTGTAAAAGATTATAACTTAGGAAAACTTTTAGGTAAAGAGTATGAAATAAGAGGAAAAACTAGAGATGAAAATTTTAATATTATAGACTTTGATTATGAAAATGAAACACATAAAAAATTAATATCTCAAGCATATTATGAAAAACATTTTGATATAACAAATGAAGAATCAAAAAAAATTGGAACAATTAGCCTTTATCTTTCAGATAGAACTCTAAATAAAGAGTTAGACAAAATAATCTCTAATAATGTAAAAGAAGCCCTTATTATCTCTTTGATATTGATTTTATTGTTATTTTTAACTATTCGATATTTTGTCTTAAAACCTCTTAATGATATGATTGAAGTAATAAATAATGCTGATAAAGATGGAATACCAACTGAAAAGTTTTCTTCAAGTGGCTCAAAAGAGATTTTTACCCTTTCTAATACAATGAACAATATGATTGAATCTATAAAAAGTTCAAGAAAAATATTAAAAGATAATGAAAACAGATTAAAATCTCTTTTAGAAATGAGTCCTATTGCTGTTAGAATTGCTACAAATGAGGGAGAAAAAATTGTTTTTGCAAACAATGCCTATTTGAAATTATTAAATATTGAAGCAAAAGAATTATTACAAAAAAATCCAAAAATTTATTACATAAAAGAGTCTATTTATAGAGATATTTTAGACTCTTTAGATAGAAATGAAAGAATTGAAAATAAACTTATCTCTTTAAATATAGATAATAATGAAGTTTGGGTAATTGCTTCTTATATGAATATTATTTATGATAATGAAAAAGCTGTTATTGGGTGGTTCTATGATGTTACCGATAAAATAAAAATTCAAAAACAGATTGAAGAACAAAAAAATGAGTTTGAAACAATCTTTAACTACTCAATAGATGGTTTAGCAATAGTAGATTTAGAGAGCAATTTTTTAGAGTTTAATGCATCTTATATAAAAATGACAGGATTTACAAGAGAAGAGTTATTAAAAACTTCTTGTATTAATTTGACAGCTCCTGAGGATATACCAAGAGCAAAAATTGCATTGGAAAATATTTTAAATAAAGGTTTTGTTGTAGACTTTGAAAAAACTTGTATAGTAAAAGATAATAGACATTTAACTGTTAATATGTCTATGGTTTTACTTCCTGATAAAAAAAGAATCCTTTTAAGTATAAAAGATATTACGCAACATAAACTTATGGAATCTCAATCAAAACTTGCTTCAATGGGAGAAATGATAGGAAATATTGCCCATCAATGGAGACAACCATTAAGTTTAATTTCTACAATTGCAAGTGGAATAAAAGTAAAAGTTGACTTTGGTTTATTTGATGAAAAAGAGATTATTCCTGATATGGAAAATATTATAAAACAGACAAATTATTTATCAAATACTATTGATGACTTTAGAAATTTTATTAAAAACTCTAATGAAAAAGGTGAAGTTCAAATCTCAAATATTATAAATAAAACTCTCTCTATTTTAAATCCATCAATAGTTAATCATAATATAAAAATGATTTTGAATATAAAAGATGATATAAAATTTGATGGTTATGAAAATCAACTTATCCAAGCTTTAATAAATATTCTAAATAATGCTAAAGATGCTTTAGAAGAGAATGTAAAAGCAGATAAAAATAAACTTATTTTTATAGAAACAAAAAATATTCCAAATGGTTTAGTTCTAAAAATCAAAGATAATGCAGGAGGAATTCCTGAGAATATTATTGGTAAAATTTTTGAACCATATTTTACAACTAAACATAAAAGTATTGGAACAGGTATTGGATTATCTATGACTCACCAAATAATTATAAAACATCACAATGCAAATATTTTTGCTTCAACTGAAACTTATGAATATGAAAATAAAACTTATACTGGTGCTTGTTTTACAATTATTTTTAATAAAAATAAGTAGTTAACTTATCATTTCAGAAAAAGCAACTACTTTATTTCTACCATTCTCTTTTGCAAAATATAATGCCTTATCGGCATTACTTATTAAATTATCTAAGTCTATTTCATCTTTTATTTGAGCAACTCCAACACTCATAGTTTTATGCCCTACTTTTTCAAAAAGAGTTTCTTCAATCTGTTTTCTAAGATTTAAAGCTAAAGTTGTAGCATTTTCTTCAGAAGTTTCAGGGCAAACAATCAAAAATTCTTCACCACCCCATCTTCCAATAAAATCAGTATTTCTAATATTCTCTTTTAAAATTTTTGCAAATTGTTTTAATACAGAATCTCCAACTTGATGACCAAAAGTATCATTTACACTTTTAAAATAATCAATATCAATCATAATAACAGAAAAAACTCTTCCATATCTTTTGTAGATTCCCTCAAGTTTTTGAAGTTCCATATCCATTTTAGTTCTATTATAAAGTTGAGTTAATCCATCTGTAATTGCAATATGCTCAAGTTCTTCAGTTCTTTTTTCAACTTCAAATTCAAGTTTTTGGTTTATATCTTTAAGAAGTTCAATTCGTTTATTCTCTTCAATAGATATTTTGTTAAGTAACTTATTAAATTCATCTTGTAATATTTTAAGTTCATTATCATATTTCATATCAACAGATATTTTTCTTTCATTTGTCGCTTCAACTCTAAGTTTTACAATGGTATTTGTTAAATCTTGCAGAGGTTTTTCCAAATATTTTCTAAAAGCAACAAAAAATAAAAAAATTAAAACAGCTGTTTTGATAATGGCATTTAATAAAATCATCAAAAAACCTACTTTAAGTCTTTCAAATATCGCTTCATCATCTGAATAAATAGTAACTTTTGCAAGATATATACTATTTTCATTCATCTGATGATAAATAGGAAATTGATAATAATATTTTGCATTTTCAATTTTAGTAGTAGTTTTGTGGAATCTATTTATCAATAACTCATCTGCTGAACCTCTGATTTGAACTCCATAAATCAAAGGAATATGCATCATTCCATCAACTATTGAATGAAGTTGTTCATCATTTAATTCCCATAATGCAGTTTGTAAAGCTGGATGAAAAGTTTTTGCTATTTGTTTTAATTCATTTTGAATATTGTTTTTTGTGTATTGATAATCTACGCTTAAATGAATTATTGTTACTATAAAAGTTAAAAGTAAATATATAACTAAAATTGAACGAAGTAACTGTTTTGAAAGATTAAATTGTTTAGTAAACATTATTTTTTTACTTCAAAATATTTTTTACTATATTCATTATAAATCTCATCATATCTTCCAGTTTCTTTTAAATGTTTCATTCCAGCATTAAAATCATCTCTTAATTTTTCATCTTTAAATGCTGTTTTATAAGGTGTTGGAGGGAAAAGTTCAATTAATTCAATTTCAATATTTTTATCCACTTTATTTTCTTGAATTAATAAATTTTTATAAAAAGTAAAAATATGTCTATCCATAATAGCAACATCTGTTCTTCCATTTAAGAACATCAAAACTTGTTGTTTTTGATCTGCTACTTCCATATATTTTTTATCTGCAAGTCTAGCAACTCTTCCAAAATCTTCACCTAAATATAGATGTGCATTTTGAAAAGCTATGATATGAAAATCTTTTAAATCCTGTAACTTTTCAATTTTTATATGTCTTTTTTTTAGAACAAATGCCGCATTATGATATTGCATAAAATCATCGGAATAAAAAGCTTCTAATCCAGAAGTTGTTTGAGTAATAGATGTTGCATCAACATATCCATCTCTAAATAATTCAGAAGCTCGTCCCATATTTGCAAAAATAGGTTCTATTGTATGTCCTTTATGGGCTAAAGCTTCTTTTACAATACTTAAAACTATTCCGCTACCATCTTTGAAAACATAAGGAGGTGTTGAATATGAAAATACAACTTTTACCTCTTTTGAAAATAACATTACGGTCAATAGCATTATCATTATTAAAATTTTCTTCATGGATAAATTTTATCATATACTTACATAATGTTTAATTATATTGTTTTTTAAAAAATAGTTTTTGGATTATTTATTTGCTAACTCTTTTGCTCCTTTAAAATCTTTTTTACCTGTTCCTAATTTTGGGATTTCTTCTACTATTTTTATAGTTTGGGGAATCATTAATTTATTATCAAAACTACTTATCATTTTTTCTTTTAGATTTGTCACAAACTCTTCATTTACTCCTGAAATTAAAAGGACAATTTTTTCACCTTTTTTTTCATCTTCAATAGAAGTTACAATAAAATCAACAGATGAATCTTCAGCTAAAGTTAGAATTTTAGATATTTTTTCTTCCACTGCTCCAAGGCTTATCATCTCACCACCAAGTTTTGCAAATCTTGAATATCTATCAACAATAGTTAAAAAACCATCTTCATCTAATCTTCCTTTATCACCTGTTATATAATAAATCTTTCCTCTTATTTTTTTTAGCACTTGTGAAGTTTTATTTTCATCATTTAAGTAACCTTTCATCACTTGAATACCTGAAATCAAAATCATCCCCTCTTCATTTATTGCTAACTCTTTAAAAGTCGAAGGGTCTACAATTTTTATAGTAGTTCCAGGGATTGCCATTCCTACTGTTCCTATTTTATTTCCAACTTGAACAGAAAAATCAGGAGCTAAAACATCTGGTAAATTACAAGCAGCAACTGGTGAAGTTTCACTTGTTCCATAACCCTCTAAAATATCTTTTCCAAATTTCTTTTTAAAATCGTATCTTACATCTTCTCTTAATTTTTCAGCACCAGCCACACAAAGTCGCAGACTTTCAAACATCAAAGGATGAACCTTTGAGTTTTTTGTATAAAGTCTAAAAAATGTTGAAGTTCCCGTCATAATTGTTGCTTTATATTGAGAAATTAATTTCCCAAGTCCTAAACCGTCAGTTGGGTCAGGATGACAAACACATTTTATTCCTTCAATCAAAGGTAAAAAAGTAGTAACAACTATTCCAAAAGCATGAAATAAAGGTAAAGAACCAACCATAATATCATCATCAGAAGCATTTATAATATTTGCTATTTGTTGTGAATTTCCCAAAATATTATCACTACTTAACTCAACACCTTTTGGAGTTCCTTCACTTCCCGATGAAAATAGGATTAAAACAGTACTTTCTTTTGAAATTTTTGTTAAATGAATAAATTTCAATAAAAAACTAGGCATTAATTTCACACTAAAATATGTAAAAATTCCTTTTGGTCTTGAAATCTTTTCTTTTAAATCTTCAACATAAATAACCTCAGCCATTTCAAGAATTTCTTTTATATTTATGCCTTTATTTTCAAGTTTTTCTATAAACTTTTTTGAAGCAATTATTGTTTTTATTTGAGCTGATTGTACGGCTGTTTTTAAAGAATTTATTTCACTTGTATAATTTAAATTTACCAGTGTTTTTCCCATCATTAAAACTGAATAATTTATAAAAGCCCCAGCAACTGTTGAGGGAAGCAATAAACCAATATTTTGATTTTTAACTTCTTTTTCTAGCAGATTTTTAAACAAAATAGAAACCGTTAGAAATCTTTCTCCACTTAATTCAAGCCCCGTTGAATCTGCAAAAATCATATTTGAACCTACTTCTTTTAATCTATCAAAAATAGTTTCATTTAAAGGGTTTAAATCTTTGATATGCTCTTGCCATGATTTTGTAGAGAGTTTTATAAGCTCTTGTTTTACGCTTATAATATTTGCTTTTTCTTTTTGCATCATTCGTGAAAAAGAGACTGTCACACTATTTGTTTTATTTGATCTTTTGATTTTTTTACTAGCTCGTGAAAACATAGATTCCCAAAGTCCTCTTATATAAAAAGGAACAACTTTTACATCTGTACTTGTTAATTCCAAGATTTTTTCAAAACCTCTTTTAAACTCTCCTAAGTGCCCATTTCTAGTAATTGCACCCTCTGGAAAAACCACAACTACATTTCCAGCATCTAACTCTTTTGCTATTGTTTGAATTGTATTTTTACTTGAACCATTTGAAATAGGAATAGCTTTAAAGATTTTTAAAAGCCAATTTAAATACCATTTTTCATAAATTGGTTTATGCATTACAAATCTTACTTCCCTTGGAGTTGCCATTAAAACCACAGCCCAATCTATCCATGAAATATGATTTCCTAGAAGTAAAACTCCACCATTTGATGGAATATTTTTTACTCCATTTACTTCAAGTTTATATTTTAATCCAACAATTCTTTTTAAGAATAATAAAATCAAAGATTGAGGAAGTTTATAAATTGTATAAGATGTTCCAAGAACTGTAATTAATA
>JAQUIV010000066.1 GCA_028681275.1 Aliarcobacter sp. | reverse complement strand
CCTTTTGCCGCTATTGTTAATCTTTTACTATTCAAATAAAAATAGATAAAAAAGGTTATTGGCAGGAATGCAAATATAAATTCGTAACTATTGAAGAGCAATTACTTTTCCTTGTGTTTAGAAATAATAATTTGTTTCAAACTCAAATAAATCATTTGTTTCATTTAGTTTTGGTTGTTTTGTATCTTTGTCTGATAGTTTTAATTCTTCTTTATTTAATATCCAATCTATATTTAAACTTTCATCATCAAAAGATATTCCTCTATCACACTCTGGACTATAATAATTATCAACTTTATATGCAAAAATTGTATCATCTTCTAAAACTACAAATCCATGGGCAAATCCTCTTGGAATTAACATTTGTTTTTTATTTTCAGCACTTAATTCAACTGCCACATATTGACCAAATGTTGGAGAGTTTTTTCTTATATCAACTGCTACATCTAAAACTTTTCCTTGAATTACTCTTACAAGTTTTGTTTGAGCAAATGGTGCTAGTTGATAATGAAGTCCACGAAGAACTCCTTTAGAACTTTTTGATTCATTATCTTGACAAAAGTTTATTTTATATCCTAAAAATTCTTCAAGTTTATCAGCACGAAAAGTCTCCACAAAGTATCCTCTTGAATCACCATGCACTTTTGGTTCAATAACTATTACATCTGAAATATAAGTTTTTTTAAATTCCATATAACTTGCCTTGATTTGCTCTTCTAATCAAATATTCACCATATTGATTCTTTTTCAATGGCTCAGCTAATTCAAAAAGTTTCTCTTTTGAAATATATCCCATTTCATAAGCTATTTCTTCTAAACATGCTACTTTTAAAGATTGTCTATTTTCTATTGTTTGAATAAATGAAGATGCTTCAAGTAAAGATTCATGAGTTCCCGTATCAAGCCAAGCATATCCTCTTCCCATCAATTCTACTTTTAATCTATTTTCATTTAAATAATCTTGATTTAAAGTTGTGATTTCAAGTTCACCTCTATGGCTAGGTTTTACTTCTTTTGCTTTTTTTACTACATCTGATGGATAAAAATACAATCCTACAACTGCGTAGTTTGATTTTGGTTCTGTTGGTTTTTCTTCAATCGTTATTACATTACCATTATTATCAAATTCTGCAACGCCATATCTTTCTGGATCTTTTACGTAATATCCGAATACTGTTGCTTTATTTTCTTCTTTTACATTTTTTACACTTTGTGCAAGAAGTTTTGTTAATCCATGACCATAAAAAATATTATCTCCAAGAACTAAACAAGCATCATCACCATCTAAAAACTCTTCTCCTAAAATAAATGCTTGTGCTAATCCATCTGGACTTGGTTGAATTACATATTCAAATCTCATTCCTAAATCACTTCCATCTCCTAAAAGGTTTATAAAACTTTGTTGATCTTGAGGAGTAGTGATTATTAATACTTCTTTAATTCCTGCAAGCATTAAAACGGAAAGAGGATAATAAATCATTGGTTTATCATAAATTGGTACAAGTTGTTTTGAAACACCTTTTGTAATTGGATAAAGTCTTGTCCCACTTCCTCCTGCTAATATTATTCCTTTCATTTATTTATCTCCTTTTTATCTATTCTATTCATAAACACAAAAAACATTAAAATTGTCATAGTAGCTAAATAAGTTTTTCCAGTAATTATACTATGGTCAAATTGTCCGATAATTAGCATATATACGATAAAAACTAATAGTTCATGATTTTTTATATTAAAAATTTCTTTTATTATTAATCCTAAAAATATTATAAAAGAAAATAAACCAAAAAAACCCATATAAAACAATATCTCTAATGTTATATTATGTATACCAGCAAATTTATTCGATCCATAAATTGCCCAAGTATCTACTCCCCAACCAAAAAACAACTTTTGTTTTATTAAATCAATTGTGTCAATCCATATTAAATGTCTATAAGATTTTGCATTTACTAATCGTTCAAACCTATTTTGTAATAAATCTATATTTAAAAATATCACTATCAAAAAAATACAAATTATAGTTATTCCAATTATCTGTTTAACATTTATTTTTTTATAATTTAATAAAAAATAAAGAATAAAACTTATGAACACAGATACCCATGTAGCCCTAGAATAAGAGAATAAAGTCGAAAAAATAAAAATTATAGAAAAAGATAGAAAAATTAAATTTGTTTTACTTAAAATCTCATCTTTTTTAATTAGAAAAAAAGAAAGTATTAACCCTATACCCATAAAAAAACCAAAAATATTTCTATTGAATGTAGCCCCAGATAAACCTCGTTTTAAATTTCCTATATTATGCTTAAAGATGTCATAACCTGTTATACTTTGAAATACTCCATCAAGCCCTTGTATTCCTAAAGATATAAAAATAAAAATTATAAGCATTTGTTTTGAAAAAAAATCTTTAGAATAAAAATAAATTAATACTATAAAAATAAAGGCATATCTATAAATATAACTAAACTCTAAATGCCAGGCTTCCGTTTTTGAAACATCATTTAATATATTTGAAATTGTCATACTTAGAATTATCAAAGAAAAAGCAATAAACAAATCTTTATATTTATAAAATAATATTTTTAAGTTTTCATAATCTCTATTTTTAATAACATAAACTAAAAAAAATATTATTAAAAATATAGTACTTCCCTGATAAATAGCATTTTTAAAAGGAATTGAAATAACCCATACTAATAATAAAACATTAAAAATATTTTTCACATTAAAAAAACTAACCATTAATAATTCTTATTTTTTCTAATATATTTTCTACTTTTATACTTTGCATACACTCCATATTTGTAGGACATTTTGTTTTATAACAAGGATGACATTTTATCTCTTCATTTGGTTTTAAATACTCATGAATTCCAGTATATGGCATAAACTTCACACAATGTTTAATATCTGTTGAACCAAATATTGTTATAGTATTCACTCCAACAGCTGCTGCTATATGTGTAGGTCCACTATCATTTCCGATGAAAATATCTACATTTGCTAAAAGATTTTTAAGTTCAGTTAAATTTGTTTTATTTACAAAACTTTTAATCTGTGGATATTTCTTTAATAAAATCTCTGAATCCTCTAATTCTAAAGAAGAACCCACTAAAATTATCTCAAAATTATTTTCAATCAATTTTGCAATTAAATTAGAATAATTATCTAATCCCCATTTTTTACTAAGCCATCTTTCACTAGTACCTGTTGATATTGCAATAACTTTTTTTTCATTATTTTTTGTAAATAATTCTGACTTAGAAGTTGGTAATTTTATAAATCCTTCATCTTTTTTGAAGTATTCATCTACAACTTTTTTATCAAATCCTGCTAGTTTAATCATCTCTGCTGCAGATTTTGAATGTACTTTAATTCCAAACATCTTTTGAAATAAATTAAAAGATTTATTAATAGTCTTTTTTTTCGAAACTAAAAGATTTATAAAATGAGAAGGTCTATTACATTGCAAATTTATAACCAAATCGTACTCTTTATTTTTAAGGCAAGAGACTGTTTCTAAAAATTTTTTGTGTATTATAAATTCATCAAAATAACCACTATCAGCGAATAAACCTTTTCCTATTCCTGATGTTAAAAATGTAATTTCACTATCTTTAAAGAATTCTCTAAAAGCTCTAAAAGTTGGTTCTAATGTAACTAAATCACCTAATGAAGTAAATCGTATAATTAAAATTTTTTTCATTATTTAGCGCTACTTATAATTTGATTTTTCCACTCATATTCTTCTGAATAATTTTCTTCAAAAATTGTTTCTATCATAAATTTTGTTACTCTTGTTGAGTTATATGAGTTATGAGCTTTTTCCCATCCATTTTTAGCTACTTTTTTTCGTTCTTCATCATTATTTAAATAGTAATTAATTTTTTCTAAACACTCTTCTTTTTCATCAAAAAGTATTATTTCATCATTATTAAATAAAATTTCAATATCTGGAATATTTTTTGAAATTACCATCGTTCCATTTGCCATCAATTGAATTAATCTGTCAGAAGAATACAAAGAAGTTTCGTGGTCTCGACTAAGATTTAATGATATTTTACTTTTTGATATTGTTTGTAAAAATTTATTTCCTAATAAAATACTCTCTTTTGTATTTCCAAAAATATCAAATTTAATATTTTTTAATAATGTTTTTAAACTATTTATAAAACTTTCTCTTTCTTTGTCCAATCTTCCTGCAAAAAATAAATCTCTATCAAAATTTACCTCATCGAAAGCCTTATATGACTCAATAGAACTATCACACATATTTGGGATATAACAAATTTTTAAATTTTTATTTTCAAAATCAATGTTTGGAAAATCTTTGATTCCAGTTGTTGTAAATAAAACATCAATATATTTTATTTTTGATTTGATTGATGAGAGGTTTTTAAGCCAATCTACCCACCACATAGCAATTTTTATTTTTGGATATTTTTCTCTTATAAAAGATAGAACTTCTCCATTAATTAATTCACTATGTCCTAAAAGAATTAATTCAGGTTGCAAATTATCAATTGAAATAATCAAAGACCTAATCATCTTATTTATTCCAATTTTTTTTAATCCTAAAACTCTATTTATCTTTGAAATATCTCTATAACTAAAATCAGAAACTAAATGTCCATTTCTTATTAGCCCATTTGAAATTTTTTTATCCGTTGAATAAAAAACAGCATCATTTTTAAAAATTGAAAAATTTGCAATATGTAAAATTCTCATATTACTTTACATCCCTAATAAAATTTACAATTCTCTCACAAGCTTTACCATCACCATAAGGATTATGTGCTTTACTCATTTTCTCATATTCTTCTTTATTATCTAAAAGTTTTTGTGCTTCTTCAATAATAACTTCTTTATTTGTTCCAACTAATTTTACTGTTCCAGCATCAACTGCTTCTGGTCGCTCTGTTGTATCTCTCATTACAAGAACCGGTTTAGCTAGACTTGGAGCCTCTTCTTGAACTCCACCTGAGTCAGTGATTATGAAATATGATTTATTCATCATATAAATAAACTGTTCATATTGAAGTGGTTCTATTAGGTACACATTTGGTGTATTTGAAAGTATCTCATTTACTGGTTTTTGAACATTTGGATTTAAATGTACTGGGTAAACTATATCAATATCAGGATTATTTAGTGCAAGAGTTTTTAATGCTTCACAGATATTTACAAATCCTTGTCCAAAATTTTCTCTTCTATGTCCAGTTACAAGTATAATTTTTTTATTATCTTGAAGTTTATATTGTGAGTTTATTGAATCTACAATTTTAGATTTAAGATTAGCATTTTTTTCTATTTTATCCAATGCTAAAAACAAAGCATCAATAACTGTATTTCCAGTTACGATAATATCATTTGGGTTTTTATTCTCTTTTAAAAGATTATTCTCAGAAGTAGTAGTTGGTGCAAAATGATAGTTTGCTAATACACCTGTTATTTGTCTATTTGCTTCTTCTGGCCAAGGACTATAAATATCACCTGTTCTAAGACCTGCTTCAACATGTCCTACTTTTATTTTATTATAAAAAGCAGCTAAACTAGATGCGCTGGTAGTTGTAGTATCACCATGAACCAAAACAACATCTGGATTAAAATCATTTAATACATCTTTTAATCCTAAAAGAACATTTGTAGTTACATCAAATAAATCTTGACCTGCTTTCATAATATTTAAATCATAATCAGGTTTTATATCAAACATATCAAGAACTTGATCTAACATCTCTCTATGTTGTGCAGTTACACACACTTTTGAAATGATATTTTTTTCTTTTTCAAATGCTTTTACAAGTGGTGCCATTTTTATGGCTTCTGGTCTTGTTCCAAATACTAGCAGGACTTTTTTCATAAAATCGCCTTATACTCTTTTAAAGTCTCTTTTGCAATTTCAATCCAATCAAAATGAATATCTACCATCTCTTTTGATTTTTTACCCATTTCAACAATATCACTATTAAGCAATTTATCTATTTTTAAAGCTAAATCTTCTGGATTTTGACTTTCACATAAAAAACCATTTTCTCCATCTTTGATAATAACTGGAATTCCACCAACATTTGTTCCAACTAACGGTAAAGAAGCAGCCATCGCTTCAAGTCCACTAATACTTGTAGCTTCCATTAATGATGGTAATATTGATAAATCAGCAGCACTGTAATAATCTATTATTTCATGATGTTTTTTTGAACCTAATAAAATATATCTATTTTTGAAATTCTCTTCCAATATAGATTTTACCTCTCCATACTGTTCTCCATCACCAATAAACAGCAGTTTTAAATCTTGATTTTTTATATATTTTGTTGCAAGAGCTAAAAAATTAACACCATTTTTCCAAACCATTCTTCTTGTAACAATTCCTAATTTTTCATTATCTTTTATTCCAAGTTCTGCTCTTAATTTTTCTCGAACTTCAATATTTCTTGTGAATTTATCAGAAATAACACCATTTGATATAAATACTTTTTTTGCATTAAACTCAAAAGGAACATCCAAAAGTTCTTCACTTGGAGCTAAAAATAGTTTTGGTTTATTAAATAGTCTTTTTAAAAGTGAAATTCTATATCCACCTTTTTTAATTCTTTTTAAATAACCTGAAGTGTGATTTGTATAAACCAAAGGAATATCTTTAATATTATAAAATTCTAAAGGTCTCATCCCATGAATATGAATAATATCAAATTTCTCTTTTTTGATTAGTTTTTTTAAAAAGTTATTTATTTGAATACCATAAGAAAAGCCAATAAATCTAAGTTTAAATCTATGAATATCAACTCCATCTACTGTTTCAAAAGCTTTTTGTTTATCATCAACAAATTTTGTTGCAACACTAACTTTACATCCAATATTTTTTAAAGCTTGTGACAACTCATAAACGTGGGCTGTTATTCCTCCCACCGTTGGTGGATAATCAAGACTTACCATTAATATATTCAAATTTATAACTCCAAAACTTTTTTATAAACAGCAATAGTTTTATCTAACATATTTTCCAAAGAAAAATTATTAGAAATATAATTATATCCATCAAAACTTAATTTCTTTGATTTCAAAATATTATTAGCTAAGCTTTTATCATCACCCACTTCAAAGAAAAAACCATTAACATTCTCTATTATTATATCTTTTACACCACCATGATTTGTAGCAATTACAGGTTTATTCATACAAATAGCTTCAGCAACTGCCCTTCCAAAACTCTCTGGTTTTTTTGAACTGCTAATTACCACATCAATTAAAACATAAATTTGCTCAATTTTATTTTGGCTTCCTGTGAAAATGATATTTTCTTCTAAATTTAGTTCTTTTATTAGGCTTTTTAAAGAGTTTAAATAATCCTCTTTATCACTTCTTACACCACCAACAATTAAACCCACAATATTTGGAATCTCTTTTTTTACAAGTAAAATAGCTTTTATAAAAGTCTCATAATCTTTTAGTTGAGTAACTCTTCCAACACTTGAAACTATAAATTTATCTTTTAAATTAAACTCTTTTTTAAAATTTTCCATAAAAGTTTCATCAATATTTTTTGGATTAAAAAGTTCTAAATCAATTCCTCTTGGAATCACTGTAATTTTATTTTCATTTGTTTGATAATGTTTTTGAATATACTCTTTTATGCTATTGCTAACACAAATCACAGCATCCGATTTTTGCATGATTGAGCTATAAAAACCTACACTATTAAAACCATGAACTGTACTAACTACTTTTATCTTTAGGTTTTTATTTGCAAAATAAACAAGCCAAGCAGGAACTCTACTTCTCACATGAATAATATCTGGTTTTAATTCTTTTAAAATCTTTTTTAAACCTTTTACTCTTCTAAATGCTGTGAAAATATTTTTACTACAAACATCAAATTTTATGTGATTTCCACCATCAAGATTTATCTGATTTTCTAGTTTCCCACCAGCACTTATTACAAAAGATTCTATTCCTTTTTTTACAAACTCACGGTTTAGTTCAACAACACCTCTTTCAACTCCACCTTCGTTTAACTCAGGAATAACTTGTACAATTCTCATATATTATAATTTCCAAGTTGGATTTGGAACAATACCTTTAACATCGATAATTAATTTTTCATCTTTTATTAAACCATCATACTCTTTTTGAGTTAATGTTTTAAATTTATCATGACCAACTGCAACTACTATTGAATCATATTTTTTTGAATTCTCAAATGGATTTTCCACGAAGTTATAGTTGTAATAACCCTTATCTTTTTCATCAATCCAAGGTTCATATACATCTATATTTGCACCATAATCTTTTAATTCAGAGATAATATCTACAACTTTTGTATTTCTTATATCTGGGCAATTCTCTTTAAAAGTTAATCCCATGATTAAGATATTTGAATCTTTTATTAGTTTTCCAGCTTTAATCATAAGTTTGATAGTTTTTTCAGCAATATATTTACCCATTCCATTATTTATTTGTCTTGCACCCAAAATCAGGTTTGGTTTATATCCCAACTCTTCAGCTTTATGTGTTAAATAATATGGATCAACACCTATACAATGTCCTCCAACTAATCCTGGCTTTAATTTAATAAAATTCCATTTAGTTGCAGCTGCTTCTATTACATCATTTGTATTTATATTCATAGTATCAAAGATTAAAGCCAATTCATTTATCAAAGCAATATTTACATCTCTTTGAGTATTTTCAATTACTTTTGCAGCTTCTGCTACTTTTATTGAGCTTGCTTTATGAGTTCCAGCTGTTATTATTGATTTATAAAGTTCATCAACAACTGTTGCAATTGCAGGATTTGAACCTGAAGTTATTTTAAGAATTTTTGTAACCGTATGTTCTTTATCACCTGGATTAATTCTCTCAGGAGAATATCCACAAAAGAAGTCTTTATTAAAAATCATTCCAGAAACTTTTTCAAGCTCAGGTACACAAACTTCTTCTGTAACACCTGGATATACTGTACTTTCATAAATTACAATATCATCTCTTTTAAGAACTTTTCCAATAGTTTGAGAAGATTTAATTAAAGGAGTTAAATCAGGTCTATTTGATGAATCAATAGGAGTTGGAACTGTAACGATATAAATATTACAATCTTTAATATCATCTATATTTGTGCTATAAATCATTCCATTAGTTATTGACTCTTTTACTTCAACACTACTTAATTCTAAAGTTCTATCATAACCAGCATTTAATTCATCAACTCTTGGTTTATTTATATCAAAACCTACTACTTGATATTTTTTACTAAAAGCATGTGCTAATGGAAGTCCAACATATCCAAGTCCAATGATACATATTTTTTTATTCAACTTTTTTCCTTTAATTATGATTCTTTTTTCTTTTAAATTTTTATTTTTCTTAATAATTTTACAAAATTTAATTTTTCATCCATATCATTTATAATTGCTGCTAATTTATGATATTTTGTATTTTCTTTTTTTGATTCTAATTCAATAATATTAATTTTTGCATCACTATTTGCCCTTACTTCACTAAGCATTGAAGTTGAATCAATAGTTATAAAAAATTCATCACAAATAGCTATAAAATCACCTATTGGATTTATATTAGGTTCTCTTGAATAGATTAATTTATAATCAAATTCATATTCATCAATCAAAGCTTCAATATCAAAAGAAGTTCTTCTTGATGTTGTAATATATTTTAAATAGTCAGGATATTTTTCAAAAATTTCATCTAATTTGTCTTTTATTAGATAATAATTCATTGAAAAAACACCATTGTCTCCACCAATTATTATAGCTAATGATTTTTTATTATCATCTTTTTTTAGATAACCCTTTGGGCTTGGATATGATAAATTTAAAGGAATAGCAATTAAATTATCTAATAAAACTGGATGATCATGCTCTTGGG
>JAQUIV010000065.1 GCA_028681275.1 Aliarcobacter sp. | reverse complement strand
AGCTTTGTTGCCCTTCATTTCCTTGTGTTCTTAATGGTAATTTTAAATCATTATTAAAATAATTTTGAGGTAAAAATTTTTGATTAGGATTTATTACTAATTCAGAAGAACCAAAAACTACTATTTTCCCACTTTCTAAATCATTTTGTAAACTAATAGTTTTTTGTAATGAATCTTGTAAAGGTTTAGCATAGTAATTTAGAATTTCATTTTTACTTACATAAAATAGTGATACAACCACCACTAATGCAAGAATAAATGCAAAAATATTACTAAAAAGTTTATTCACTTATCCTGCTTTTTATATACTCAGCCAATTTATTTACACTATCAAAATTACTTTCAATAATATCTCTTGTATCAATTTTAATATCGAACTCTTCTTCTAACATCATTGCTAAATCAACTGTTCCCATACTATCAATTAAATTTGAAGTATATAAAGGTTCATCAATATTTACTGCTTTAAATGCTATCTCTTCTACTAAAGGCTTTATTCTTTCTACTAAAGTCATTATTTCTTTCCCTATTTTTTAATACATTTTATAATTATCTATAAATTTCTAAATTGAATAATAATTCGACAGTTTACCATATTTCTAATGTTTTTTTCTTGTTATAATTAACTTTTCTCCATATTTTGAGAAAATAAGGTTGGCAATATTGCCATAGGAATGGTCATACTGTCAATACAAAATATACTTCATATTTTCAAATCTAAGCTATTATTTCTAAATGTAACACTTTGTATTTGGAATAAAGTAAATATAAATAAGATTTTAAGCGTGAAAAATACACGCTTAAAATTTATAAAAGGCTAGTGTTTAACTAAACGACTATCAATCCATGCACCAAGTGGTGTTGTGATTTTTTGCAATAACCAACTGATTAAAATGAACGAAATCATCCACGCAACAACTGCTGCCCAAGCTGGTAAAATATCAAAGAAAATATCATATCTTCCTATTAATGGCCAGTGAATCAAATATACTTCAAATGAATAAAGTCCATAAATTGATAAAAATCTATTGTCGAATTTTTTCAAAGAGAAAATTACAATAAAAGCAAACATAATAACTAAAGAAGTTAATTGGTCTACAAAATATCCTTTTCCTAAAATAGCCGTTAATGTAGGCCAATGATTTGCTGTTGTGTGTAAAGACATATAAACTACAACCCCAAGCATTAAAGCAATAACAACATAAGGCATAAATTTAGATTCATTTCTAAAATGTTTTAAAGCTTTTACTAGTTTGTTTTCTTTATCTTTTGTTTCAAATAAAAGCCATGCAAAAATAATACCTAATGAGAAAGCAACAGTATGTAATCTATGAAGCCAATTATCTCCCATTTCTAATGGATTATAAACTCCAATTAATGTTGCAATTACAGACAAAATAATAGCACTTAACCATGGTCTTTTTGTACTAAATACAAGAGGAAAAAGAATATAAAACATCATCATCCAAGTAATATACCAAAATGGTGAATTTACATCATTGAAACCTTCAGCTGTTGGAAACCATCCAAGTAATGATTGAATCATATAAGGCACAGAATAATGAATATCTAAAAATATTGCATTAGCTGCAAAAATTAGAATAATCGCAACCCAAAATGGAATAAAGATTTTAATTACTCTTCTTTTATAAAATTCTAGAACTGGAAGTGGTTTTTTCAACATTCCAACTGTTAAACCATATCCAGACATAAAAAGAAATAAATCAACTCCTACTCCTGCAATAATTGAAAGAGGAAAAAGAAAATCAGCATTTGTTACTAACATATAAGCAAAATGTGCAAAAACAACTGTTAAAATTCCTAAACCTTTTAATTCTTGAGTAACAGAAACAGGAAACAAATCTGTATGTTTGGCTCTTCTAAATGTGAAAAGGACTACTGCAATTAAAATAGCAATAACAATAAGATTCGTCTGATAAATATCGTCAGTTAAAGTGATAGGCATATACGCTCCCCGATTTTAAATGATTTTATTGCAAACTAATTCTTCAATTTACAATAAATTCTTGGACAAAAGTATACTACTTATACATAAAATTAAAAATTAAATAAGCAAAAATATTTTTTATGAGATTTTATACTAAATAAGAAAAATTATTTTAAAAATACTTTTATATTTTCTATACTTTTAGAATCGCTGAATTTATTTAATAGTGTCGCTAATTGGGTAACTTCTTCATTTTTCATTCTAATACAACCACTTGATTCATTTCTTCCTATTGTAGTTTCATCGATAGTACCGTGTATTCTAAAGGTGTTTTTCCCATCAACAATATGGGTTAAATTTATTTTTGCAGTTCCCATATAGTTATATCTATGTCCAGGAGGAACAATTTTTGGCAACTCTATTCCTCTTTTTTTGAAAGCTTCTATTGTTTCATCTGTTGGATACCAAAAAGGATTTAATGTGATCGAAGTTACATTACCCTCACCTGTTGGTTTTTTTATATCTTTTCTTCCTGTTGAAACTTTGTAAGATTGAATACTTTTGATTTTATTATCCAATTTTCCTTTTAAAACCATATAATTTTTAGAAGAATCAACTTCAATAATCAGTTGTTCATATAAAGTAATATTTCTAATTGGGTCATTTTTAAGAATATTGTCCATATTTTTTGGAAAATCTATTTTTTTTATATCTTCCAATAAATCTTTTCCAAATGTAAAATCATTATCCAAGGTTTGAGATTTCACACTTGAAGCAAAAAGTAATACTTGAATAACTAAAAAAGAAAAAAGAATTTTCATAATCTAAAATAGTTTTTTTATCTCTTCTAAACTTTTTTTAGAAAGTTCTTCACTAATTCCTTTTTCCAAAATATTTAGTTCAACAAAACCTTCATTCATTTTTACGATAGTTCCATCAATATTTAATTTATAGATAAAATATTTATTTTGAGTATTATCATTTAAACCTAAACTATTTATAACAGCTCCATTTGAATCATTTATTAAAGGAATTTTAGACTCTTTATACATCTCTTCTAATTTTCCATTTACTGCTAATTGTTTTATAAGCCAAGGTGTATCAGAAATATTTGCTATTAAAACTATATTTTTATCTGTGAATTTATACAAATCTTTAAACAAAGCCAAACTATCATGGTTTAAAACTACTAAATATTTTTCAACACCTTTTTGAAAAAATGTTTCAAGATTTGAGTAAGATTTAGCTCCAACTACTTCAAAATATTTTGGTAAAGAATCAATATTTAAAATACTTTTTTCTATTTTCACTTCATTGTTATTTGGATTTTTTGGTGCGGTTAAATAAACCAAAAGTGCAAATCCTATAATTCCTAATATAACTATTTTTAAACTATTTTTTATCATTTTTTTCCTAAATCTTATTTATTTTGTTTTTTAGCCCATCTTTTAAATAGCCTGAAATTTGTTATTTCTTCTTCTAATTCTTGATTATTAAAAATATTTTCAACTAAATTGTTTGCTAAATAAAGTGATAAAACGAAACCTCTTCCACCTACTCCATTTAAAATATAAAGATTATCTATCAACTCTAAATTTTCATTTTTGATTTGAAATCCATTTTTTAAGTGGGGATATTTTTCAAAACTCTTTTGTGAATCTACAAACTTCCCAACCATTGGAAAATAATCAACACTTGAAGCACGTGCACCTATTTTTATATCTAAAACTTTTACATCATTTAGAGTTTTAATATCATTTGCTTTTGTCAAAAGCTCTTTTACATCATCTTGCATAATATTATTTGTATAATCATTATGTTTTAATTTATTAATATTTTTTAGTTTTAAATCATAACTACTTTCTTGTTTTTCATCATCAAATCGATGATGGGTTGCTCCAATTGAAACAATATTATCTTTATTACTAATAGATAAAGAACACTCTTTATGATAATTTACTTCCACTTTAGTTGTTGTAAAAATATCAATTTTTTGTCCCCAAACAGCTCGAATATCTAAATATTTTTCTTCTATTAATGAAATATCAGCACCTGTTGTCAAAAAAAGATTTTTTGTTTTTATTTCATTATTTATAAACCAAAAATCGTCAATTTTTTCTATTTTTTTAACTTCATAATTAAAAAGTTTAGATGTATCATTTGAGAGTTTTTTACAAATTTCATAGGGTTTTACAACACTTCCAATTTTAAATAAATATCCCTCTTCAAATTTTTCATATTCAAAATCCATATATGAAATATAAGTTTGAAACTTTTCTTCATCTTCTTGATTTTTTGGGATTCGGCAAGTTCCGCAGTTTATCAAATCTTCAAAAAAATATTTTTTATAATAAGTCATTGAAAACTTTAAAGCATTTGTTACTAAATCTTTAAATTTATTTGGTTTTCCCAAAAGTGGCGACAAAAATGCACCAGCTGCTCCACTTGCTCCAAAAGCTACATCTTCATTTTTATCTATCAATAAAACTGATTTTGAATATTTTGATAAAAAATGAGCCAAAGAACACCCAGCAATTCCAGCACCAACAATTACATAATCAAACTCTTGTTTATTCATTTTTATCCGATTTTTCAAAAAGTTGTAAATTTGGGCGAAAATAACCTCGTCCACCTTTTAAACTAATACATTTATGATTTGGAAACTTTTTTTTATAATATTCAAGTCTCTCTTTTGTAGTTTTTCCCGTATCACAATAAAATACAAATACTGAATTATGAGGAAATTGTTCCATTAAAGGTGGATTATAGACCATTGTTTCTACACTTTCAATGGGTTTTAAAATAGTATCAATCAAAAATACTTTTACGCCTTTTTCTTCCAACTCTTTTTTATTTTTCAAGAACTCTTGTTGAGTCCATTCATCTTTAGAAAACATAAATAATAATTTCCTTTCATTAGAAGAGCAATATTAGTATATTCCCTATTAAAAAAAAGTAATTCTAATAAGTTTTTAGATAAAATTTATCCTCAAATGAATATTAGGGATAATTAATGAAAGTTTTAGTTACAGATGATTCTAAAATGGCAAGAAAAATGGTTGTAAAAATTCTAAAAGATTTGTTAAAAGAAGATGTAGAAATTCATGAAGCCCATAATGGTTTAGAAGCTTTAGAGTTATATAAACAATTATTACCAAAAATCGTTTTTTTAGATTTAACAATGCCTGTAATGGATGGATTTGAAGCTCTAAAAAAAATCAAAGAATTTGATCAAGATGCAAAAGTTGTTATTATTTCAGCAGATATTCAAAAATTATCTATTGAAAAGGCTTCTTCATTAGGAGCTTTTAATTTTATTAAAAAACCTATCGACTTACAAAAAATGGAACAAATACTTACAAAAATTAATATATTGGTTAAATAATGAAATCTATAACTTTAACAGAAGACGAAAGAGATTGTTTACAAGAGTTAATGAATGTGGCATATGGAAGTGCGACTGCTGCAATTACAGAGATTCTTGATGCTTTTGCTCAACTATCAATTCCAAAAATACAAATCATAAATGCCGATGAATTAAAAGATTATTTATCAAATGAGTTAAATCTTGATGTTGAACATTTAGTCTCTTTACAACAGATTAATGGAACTTTATGTGGTTAAAATATGTTTGTAATTGATAAAGAATCAGCAAAAAACATAGCTTATAAATTTGGTCTTGAAGACCATGAGGTAAATGATGAAGAGATTGCAGATGTTGTTTTAGAAATAACAAATATTTTATCTTCTTCTACTATTAGTAAACTAGCTGAAGATATTGATACAAATGTATCTTTTTCAGCACCTACTGTGAAAACAATAACATCGATAAATCAGCTGAAAAATCTATTTATTTCTAAATATGAAAAGGTTATTATCATATCTACTCAATTAAAATTTGAAGATTTAAATATAAATGCTGAATTATTTATTTTAACAACAGATAATTCTATTTTATACATAAAAGAAAAATTAAATAAAATATTAGATGAGTTTTGATTGTGAATCCAAATAAATTTGATGTAATCTGCAATACAGTAGATAATGGGATAATTCTAATCAACAAAAATTTAGAAGTAAAATTCTGGAATCGTTGGTTAGAAATTAGAACAGGTATTAGTTCAAAAGAGATTATTGGTAAAAATATACTAGATTTTTATCCTATGATTGATGATAAAAAATTAATTAGAAAAATAACAACTGCTTTAAAACTAAACTCTTCAACATTTTATACACCACAATTTAGTAAATATTTAATACCAATTGAATTATCAAAAGTAGCTGATAAAGTTTTTAATGAAATGCAACAAAGCGTTACAATAACGCCTTATGATATAAAAAAAGAGTTAGTAATAATTTATATCTATGATACAACTATTTTGTCTGAAATAAATTTTAAATTAAAAGAAGTTAAAGAAGAAGTTGAAGAGAAAAATGAAGAATTAAGACTTTTATTTGATACTACAATGGAAGCTATTATTGTTTTTAAAGATTATAAAATTGTAGATTGCAATCAAGTTGCCATTGAATTATGTAATCATAAATCAAAAGAATCTCTTTTACAAAAAGATATTCATAGTTTATTAAATAAAAATGTAATTGAAAAAATACATACAAAACCAGTTGAAGTAACTATTACAAGGGAAGATAAAACATCATTTAAAGCTCTTGTTAATATAAAAAACACAAATATAAAATCTCAAGATTATAAAATATTAACAATTATTGATATTTCTGACATAAAAAGAAAAGAAAATCTTCTAGCAGAACAAACAAAATTAGCTGCAATGGGTGAAATGATAGGGAATATCGCTCACCAATGGAGACAACCTTTAAATATTATATCAATTACAGCTTCAGGTACAAGATTAAAAAAAGAGATGGATATTTTAAGTGATGAGATGTTAGATAGTGCATTAAAATCAATCTCAGAAACAACAGAACATCTATCTAATACAATTGATGTTTTTAAAGATTTTCTAAAAGAAGATAAAGAAAGATCACTATTTAATTTAAGTCGAAATATTAATAATAATATTTCATTGATAGAAACTATTTTAAAAGAAAATCATATAAGACTAGATTTAGACTTAGATGACGATATTTATTTATATAACTTTGCAAATGAGTTTAGTCAGGCTTTAATAAACATTTTACACAATGCAAGCGACGCAATTGCTTCAAAAAGAAAAACAAATGAGTTAAGAATTATCAAAATCTCTACTAAACAAATTAAAGATTCTGTAATTATCGAAATAGTTGATAACGCAGGTGGAATAGATAAAGAGATAATAGATAAAATTTTTGAACCATATTTTACAACTAAACATAAATATCAAGGTACTGGTTTAGGATTATATATGACTCACAAAATAATTCAAACAAGTATGAAAGGTAAAATAACTGTTCGTAATCAGCAGTTTATTTTTGAAAATAAAGAGTGTATGGGTGCACTTTTCAAAATAACATTAAAAAACAATACTTGATTGACATTGACTCAACCTTTGTGATATAATAAACTTTTAAATATTAAAATATATTATTCAAAGTATAGGATTGAAAATGGCAAAAAGTTTATATGAAACACTAGAAGTAGCAGAAAATGCATCAGCAGATGAAATTAAAAAAGCTTATAGAAAGTTAGCTAGAAAGTATCATCCTGATGTTAATAAAGACCCTCAAGCAGAAGATAAATTCAAAGAAATTAACGCAGCATACGAAGTTTTAAGTAATCCAGAAAAAAAACAACAATATGACCAATATGGTGACTCTATGTTTGGTGGACAAAATTTCCATGATTTTGCACGTGGTCAAGGTTCAAATGTTGATTTAGATGAAATTTTAAGACAAATGTTTGGTGGAGGTGGCGGATTTGGTAGATCTGGTTTCTCTCAAGGAGGATTTGGTGGCTTTGGAGGGTTTAGTGAACCTGACTTAGATACTAATGCACAAATTACTGTTCCTTTTGATGTTGCAGTTCTTGGTGGAAAACAATTTATTAATCTAAACAATGACTCTTTTGATGTAAAAATTCCAGAAGGAATTGAAGATGGACAAAAAATAAGAGCAAAAGGAAAAGGAAAATCATATCAAGGACAAAGGGGTGATTTGATTTTAAAAATCAATGTTGCAACAAGTCCTGATTATGAAAGAAATGGTGATACTTTAGTTAAATCTTTTGATTTACCATTAAAAACTGCTTTGTTTGGTGGAAAAATAGAAGTAAAAACAATTCATAAAGACATTACATTAAAAGTTCCACAAAATACAAAACAAAATCAAAGATTTAGAGTAAAAGAACTTGGAGTTTTAAATAGAAAGTCTGGAATTAAGGGAGATTTATATCTAAAAGCAAATATTGTTTTACCTAAAATTGAAGATTTAGATGAAGATTTAGTAAAAATCTTAGAAGAAAAACTTCCTTCAAATTAATAGGTAGACTTATGGAAACAAATAGTTATATAGAACCTGTTTATCTAATTTCTGCTGTTGCTGAAATTTTAAATATTCACCCACAAACTCTAAGACAATATGAAAGAGAGGGCTTAATAAAGCCCTCAAGAACAAATGGAAAAATAAGACTCTACTCTCAAAAAGATATAGACCATATAAGATATGTTTTATCACTTACGAGGGATAAAGGTGTTAATTTAGCTGGTGTTGATATTATTTTACAACTAAATCAAAGAATTGAAGTTTTAGAAAATGATATTCATATTTATAAAACAAAAATTAAAAGTATAAATAATCTATCTGTTGTTCCAGATACAAAAGCGTTAGTTGTACAAAAAACCTCTTTTGATATGGTTATTGTTAAAAAAACAAAAGATTAAGTATTAAATGATTATGTTATTTTTAATAAAATTAGATAGAATGTCAAACTATTTTTTAAGGATGTATATATTTTAATGAATTTAACTATTATAAAAAAACAAATTTTTAAATTAACTTTTCCACTTCTTTCTTCTGCAATATTTTTTTATTCTTTAACACAAGTTGAAGCAAAAGAAGAAGATAAAACTACGAAAGTAACTATTGAGCAAATAACAGTTAAACAAATAGCTTCTGAAGAAATTTTGAAAAAAATTGCACAAAATGAGTTAGAAAAAAGCTGGATTAATGCTTCGATTGTTTCTATGAAAAAAGATATTTCAAATTCTAATTGGAATATTGTTTTTGAAAATAATGAAATTCAAAATTCACAAAAAAGAGAGTTAAATATTTCTATCAACTCTAATGGAAATATTATAAACACAAAAATCATTTAAGGCTACAAAGCCTTAAAATCAATCTTTTATCACAGATTTAATTGTATTTATAGTCTGATTTACATCATTTTTAATTGCATTTTGTATTTCTTGAGAACCACTAAATTCTTCTTTTATACCTTTTACTAAATTTGCAGGATTTAATTCAGAATGAAGCAAAATTCCAATAAATCCACTTGCAACATATATAAATCCATAAAAACCCATAGCAGTATTATTTTCTATAATCGAAACTGCAATTGCTGGAAATAGTAATAACCAACTTCCGCCTGCTATTGCTTTCATTCCTAACCAAGAAAGAACTATTGCACTTAATAAAAGATATTGAACAACTTGTGAATTTAAACCATTTCCACCCATAGCTAATTCAACTAAAGAACCAAAAAGTATTAAAAATAGAATTAAAGAAATTAAAGTATATAAAGAATTATTCCATTTTAAAATATTTCGGGCATATAATGGTGCTATTAAAATAATTGCAACTAAAGTAGAGATAAAACCAGGGAAAATCTCAAGTTTTGTATTAAAAAATATTCCATCTCTATCATATGAAATAAATGCCATAGAAACAGCTATTATCAAAAACACTAAAGACAAACCTTTTTGCATTCTAGTACTCATTGGAATATCATCAGTTAGATTATTTATAATTTTTTTCAATTTTATTAAAACCTTTTGTAATAAATTATTTTATAGTAGTTTGATTATGGCGACCCCAGCATGATTCGAACATGCGTGTTCTGGAGGAAATCC
>JAQUIV010000005.1 GCA_028681275.1 Aliarcobacter sp. | reverse complement strand
GTAAAATACCAATAAATCATTATTCTAGGAAGTTTTAATTATGGAAAAACAGAACATTTTTGAGCAAATAATAGTAGATAAAAATGAAGAAAAATTTTTTGAAATTTTCAAAAATGAGACAATAAAAGTAGAAAAAATAGTTTCAAATGGACAAAAATCACCTGAAAATTTTTGGTATGAACAAGAAAAAAGTGAATTTGTTTTACTTCTTGAGGGTTTTGCAATACTTGAATTTGAGAATAGGGAAGTGGAATTAAAAAAAGGTGATTGTTTGAATATCAAAGCTATGGAAAAACATCGGGTTAAGTTTACTAGTTTAGATGAACCTACGGTTTGGTTTGCGGTGTTTTATTAGTTGAGTAAATATACTCAACTATAAATAGTTTTATGAAGCTTTTTCTTTTTTCTCTAATTTTTCTTTTAAAACTTCCATAATCTCTTTTGCCAAATGAAAAGCCAAAGTAGGTGGAACAGCGTTTCCAACCATTTTATATCCAGCACTTAAATTTTTGTAACAAAACTTATGATTATCAGGAAAAGATTGTATTCTTGCGCACTCTCTAATACTTAATCTTCTGTATAAATGTTCATAGCCACTTATAAAAGCTTGTTTATCTTTTCCCACTTTTTCCATTTTTGGAGCTTGTGGATGAAGTGGTGCGTGTCTTCCTCCTGCTTGAATTGTAAATGATTGTTCATCCCAACTTCTTACCCGATTTCTTGACATATACATAGATGAAAATCCACCCAACATATATTCATGGTTTAATACTTTACAAGAGTTTAAAGTATAGTTTTTTTCATCGGGAGTTGTTGAATTGTCCTTTAAATCCCAAATTATATCTTTGAGTGTTTTTTTATGATTAAGTTTTTTTGGAAATTTAAAAGTTATATCCAAATCATCTCTAAATCCTACAAAAAATACTCTTTCTCTATCTTGTGCAACTCCATAATCAGAAGCATTTAAAAGTTTAAAAGATAAGTTATAACCACTCTCTTTAAAATGATTTTTGATATTTTCCAAAGCATCACTATGTCTTGAAGCTAACATTCCTGATACATTTTCAGCTAAGAAAAATAGAGGTTTTTTATCTCTTAAAACTCTGATAAATTCAAAAAACAGTTGTCCTCTTTTGTCATTTATTCCTCTTAAACTTCCAGCTTCACTCCAACTTTGGCAAGGAGGTCCACCAATAAGTCCAATAGCTTCAGGAATTTCACTTGATGAGATATTTACAATACTTCTTCTATCAAGTTTTGTATCTGAAAAATTTGTCTCAAATGTTTCCCAAATTTCTTTATCATATTCATTTGCCCAAATAGTATTAAATCCTGCTTGATGGAAACCTAAGTCTAAACCACCAGCACCTGAGAATAGGGAGATTATGTTCATTGTGTCAACTCTTTCTTCCATAGTTTAGAATTCTTTTTAATTTGAGAATTTAATTTCAATCCTAATTCTCCATTGTCAGCAATCTTAACTGATTTGTTATTTTGTTTTATTTCTAAAATAATTGCTTTAGAAAATTTTCCATCTTTTTCAACAAAAAGTATATCATTAACTGCTAATGGAAAATTATTTATATTTATTATACAAACAGTATTGTTTGAAAAAAATTCTTTAGGAGAATCAATATACGTTAGATTCTGTGGTTTAAATTCTACTAAGCCAAATTCTAATAATGTTTCTCTAGCTTCTTCTTTTGTAATAATTCCATTTTCAATATCAAAATATAAATTATATAATTGCCAAGTAGTTAATAGTCCTCTTTTGTCAAGCAAAGCATCTTTTTTTTGGTTTTCTGAAAAAGGTGGATTTTGTCTTTGTAATGGTGCTATATGTCTTTGATGATTAACTATATATAAAGCAAAAACATCAAAAGCTTTTCGTTCTTCACATCTTCTGTGTTTAATTTTTGATATTTGACTACATTCTGAATCTTTTGAAGTTCCTCCTATACCTTTGCATTCAATAATTAGTAAACCATTTTCTAAATTTATTTGAATATCTTCTTCTAAAACTACATCTTCATTTTTTGTTTTATCCATATCTATTATATTTTCAAATCCAAGCCATTTTAAAAACTTAATAATTGAACTCACTAATTCATCATCTGTTTCAGTTAATATTTTATGAAGAAAAGAATACTTTTTTAGATTATTATTTATTTCATTAGTTTTATTTTGAATTTTTTGCTCATATTCTTTAATTAAATTTTCTTTTTGTTGTAATAATACTTCATGCTTTGGTAGCCAATAATCTTTTTCATTTCTCCAATCATGTAAAGTAGCATAAGGAAATAAATTAGGGAAAAGACTTGGTGCTATTTCAGAAAGAAATTCATTTAAAAATTTTGCTTTTTCTTTAACTTGTGGAAAATAAATGTATGTTTTATTATCATCATTAATTTGAATAGAAACAAAATCTCCATTAGTATTTTTAATTAAAGGTAAACATTCATTGTAAGAGGAAGTATGAAAAGTTTGGTTGTATTGCATTTGATTAGTATATTTAGATAAAAAATCTTTTAATTTTGCTTCTATGTTATCACATACAATAATTTCTTTCCCATTTTTTGAACCATTTAGAGGAACATAATCTTGAAATGAGTATATGTCATATTTAAATTGGTCTTTTAAATAATTATTTGTTTCTGTTATTTCTAAAGTTTGATATTCAACACCATAATTTTCAGTTGAGAAAATAATAATTAAATGTTCTTTATTTCCTAATTTATTTAATGAGTTCTTTAGTAAATGACTACCAAGTGGTTTAGGATTAAAAATTGTTTCAGGATAAGCACTATATAAAGCCATTGAACTTGTTCCTGTAAGTTCATTTCTTTGATGTTCTTTTTGTATATAGTCAATAGTTTTATTATTATCTAAATCTAAAATTGTAATATTAAATTCATGTAAATTAGTTGGAAAATAAGCATTTGGTAAAACTATATTCCAATCTTTCTGCATTCTATTTGGAACTTTTACTTTACTACCTAAACTTCCAATTTCTATATTGAAACCTTGTTCTTTTAGTTTATTTATATCAGATTCCTCAATATCAATACAACATATTTTTGGTTTATCAATAATCTTTACTTCTTGTTTATCATCGATATGATTGTCAAATATTTCAGTTTCTTTAGTAAGTTCTTTACTCTCTAAAGTAATAACTTCATCTATTTCTTTATTAGATTTTTTTATTAATAAGTTTTTTAAAGTTTTTATCATAACTTATACTCCAAACACCAATAATTTACCATCCATCAACTGAACAGGATTATTTGGATTTTTGATTCTTACATCACTTACACTAACATTTGGATTATTCAAATTTTCTATTATTTGTCTATCCGCTAAAGGCAAAGATTCATATTTCTCTTTTTTCATCAAACAAATAAGTTGAAAAGATTTCGTTTCATCATATCTATAAAGATAATTAAATATTTTTGTAGGATTTTCAATATGCCACATTCCACGGATTCTTAAATCTGTAATTCCAAGCGGGTCAACTTTTTTTACTTTTCCAAGCTCGTTAGTTTCTGTAAATTCTACATTTGGGATAGTTGTGATACCCGTTGAAATAGTATCTTTTATCCTTTCATACACTTCTTTATCTGCACAAAAACAATCTCCATATACAAACCATAAAGATTTTAAACTATTTGTATTTTTGGGAACATTGCCTATCACATAAAGCATATCTTTTACAGACCAATTTTGCTCACAAGTTCTACAATCAGTTGTAATCATTGAACTATTTGAAAAAAGTTTTGATTTTGGATATGAACTATTTAGTGCTATTGCAGTGTTGTGAGATTCAAGCTTTTTGATTTCTATTGCATCACTATTTTGTAGTATTAAATCAGGTGGATTATTTTTATTTCCACTATAAGAGTAAGTTTGTGAAAATGTAGTTAATCTATTTTGTTCATTTGTTTCATTTATTGTTCCTGCAAAAATATCCTTGATAAACTCTTCAAGTCCTTCTCCCATATTGTTTGCGCGATTATTTCCATTTGTTAGAGTTGAAACATTGCTTTGATAACTGTTTATTGTGTTGATAAATGCTTTTAAAATATTTGACATTTAAAACTCCATTTGGATTTTATTTTAGTGATTATATAAAAAAGATTTTGTGTTTCTTTAAAATATGGCAATTTGTAATAATTTCGTGGATTATAACTTAAAAGCAGTAAAGGTTTTATCAAATCACTTTTTAGTAATCCTAAAAGTCTCAAAAGCCAAAACACAACTATCAAAAAACTCTTTTTTATAGCTTTTTTTATCATCTACAAAAGAGTAGTTGATTTGAAAAACTTTTTTATTTTTATCAAAAAAAGTGCAGATTTTGTCGTAGGTATATTTATATCTTCCAGCAATATGGAAGTTTCTTCTTTCCTCTATTTTTATTTCATAGTTTGTATCAAAATAAAAAATTTTGTTTTTAACTAGCTTATCATCGATTCTTAAATGGAGTATAACTACTCCTTTGTCACAAACAACACCAATTTCAATGATAAAAAAATCTAAAATTGATTTATAAAGATAGAAGAAAAAAGGTGAGAATAACAGAGCAAAAAAGAGTCCAAATAAATCATTTGAGATTATAAAGTAATAAAACATCGTAATACAAATAGCTAAACCAAAGATTGAAAAAAAGAGTGAAAAAAGATTTGAAGAGAGTTTTTGTCTTAAAACTTTTTTCGGAATTAAATCTTCAAAATAGATGATTTTACCTAATTCATTTGGAATATATTTTTTATATCTAAAGTTTTTCATTTAAACTCAATTTTTATTTTTATGATATAACAAATTTATTAAAAAATCACCAAAGCTCTACCAAATGGAATTCTCTCTTTTTTATTTGACAAAGCCCAAAGAACTTCATACGATGGTGGGATTCTTGGGAAAATTCCATCTCCATCGGTGAAATATAAGAGCATACTTGACATTGGAAAGTTTGCATCGATGTATTCAAAAACGGGACGATAGTCCGTTCCTCCTCCACCTTTTAATACAAAATCCATATCTTCAGCACCTCTAAAACTATAATGGGCATGAACTTTTGCATCTGCTATTAGAAGTTCAATATTCACCGCTGGGAAGTTTTGCATGATGGTTTTAAACTCTTCTATAAATGCTCCCAAAATCTCCTCTTGAATAGAACCTGAGGTGTCAATGGCAACTATTAAACTCAAAGTATCACTTGTAAGTGATGGAAGGGCAAAACCTCTGTAAAGATGTTTTTTATTTGGTGGCATAAAAGCATAGTTGTTTCTCATGTGGCGATTTATGGCGTTGTATAGTTCAAATTTCCAATCTATATTTTGGGCTACTACTTTTTTGGCTAACCTTTCAAAACCTAAAGGCATAAGTGATTTTCGTATTGCTACCTCTTTTGCTAAAGTTGAAGCATATTCCCACTGTTCTTCGTCTCTTTCATCTAAGTTTTCTTCTATATTTTTTACTTTTGTAAATTTGTTTTCTTGGTTTTCTTCTTGTTCGTTTTCTTTAATATCTTCTTCATAAGCATCAAATCCAGCTTCAATTCTCTCTTTTTTTAGGGCTTCATAAATTTCTTCTGCGTACATATTTTTGTATTTTTTATCAAAATTTGCACCATTTGGGATTTTTATTCCATTTTTAAAAAGTAGATTATTGATTGCAAAATCAGTTGCAAGTTGCCAAAGAAAACCTTTTCTTTTTAGTTTTCTTTGTTGGTGTGCTAAAATATGGTGCATAACGCAGTTTGTCAAAACAAAAGATAATTCTTCGATACTGCAACTTTCAACAAAAGTTGGATTGTATAAAAATCTTTTTCCATTACTTGCGTAAGAGCGAATATTTTCATTTTCTTCATGTTTTAATCTTGAAGCTAACATCCCGAAATAGGGATATTTTGAAGTTAATTGGCTTTTTGCTTTTGTTAATAAAATATCAGCATTCATAATTTATCTAAGCAGAGTGTTGAATTTTTTCATCCACAAAGGCCAATTTTTTAGATAATCAAGTTCAATATCTCTTTGTCTTAAATCTTGAATTATCATCACCGCAAACTCTCCTGGAAGATTTAAGGTGTAACTTAAAAGATTGTCTAACTCTTTTGTTCTTGTATCTTCATTTACTCTTAAAGTCAAAGCAGTACATAAAATATGTAAAGCAGAAGCATCAGTTGGAGTTTGTGTTATTGTTCCCTCAAAAATTCCATCCATATCAGGTAAATCTTTTATTACAGATTTAAAACCTAAAAATGAAGCAGCTAACTCTTCACCAATTGCTCCACTAACTAGTGACATAAGTAAATCATCTTCTGGATTTGAAAGTAAAATCTCATTTACATAAGCCCAAGTTCGTGGAGTTGCAAAGGCTTTTGTATCACTTTGAGTGTTAAATGTAAATAGAGCATCGGGTCTATAAGAGATAAATGAGATAATCGATAAATCAATATTAGAATTCATCGCCCAAACTCTCCAGTCATCAACGCTCACTTCCATATCAAGGTGAATAAATCTATTTGCAAGTGGTGCAGCCATTCTAAAAACTACACCTCTATCACTTTCTCTATTTCCAGCTGCAACTATTGACCAACCATCAGGAAGAGTGTATTCACCAATTTTTCTATCAAGAATTAATTGATAAGCAGAAGCTTGAACCATTGGAGCTGCTGTGTTTAACTCATCTAAAAACAAAATTCCCTCTTTGATACTACCATCAGGTAAAAAAGAAGCTGGTGCCCAAATAGCCGTTTGATTAACAGCATCAAAAAATGGAATTCCCCTTAAGTCCGTTGGGTCAAGTAAAGAAAGTCGTAAATCTATACAAGCAATTGCTTTTTCCTTTGCAATTTGTGCAATGATTGAAGATTTTCCAATACCAGGAGGTCCCCATAAGAATATAGGTACTTTTCTTTCAATTAAGTGTTCTACTGATCGTTTTATTTTTTGTGGATTCATGAATATCCTTTATTTATGGGAAGTTTATTGCAATAATCGTTCCTCATATTTGAAAGAGTCTGAAAGAGTCTATTAGCTATAATCAAAAAAAATATTTTAGGGATAGATTTGAAAATAGCAATAATAGGCGCAGGAGCAGCAGGAATAATGGCTGCAATTACAGCCAAAAGATTAAACAAAAATTTACAAATAGATTTATTTGATGCAAATAAAAGTATAGGTAAAAAGATATTGGCTTCGGGAAATGGAAGATGTAATATCTCAAATACAACAATCACTTCAAAAAACTATTTAGGTGAAAATCCTGATTTTGTAAATTTTGCATTAAAAGAGTTTGATTTCAAAGCCTTTGAAAAATTCTGCAAAAGTATTGGCCTTTTACTTGATATAAAACCAAGTGGAAAAGTATATCCCTTGTCAAATGAAGCAAAATCAGTAGTAAATCTTTTGGAACTAGCCCTAAAAGAGTTGGATATAAATCTATATTTGGAAACTTTTATAAAAGATATAGAAAAAATAGAAGATAAATTTGTAGTAAAAACGCAAGAATTGGAATACAAAAACTATGACAAAGTTCTAATTTCAAATGGTTTAGGAGCAGCTCCACAACTAAATGCAAATGAGAGTGGTTTAGACTTTGCTTCAAAATTTGGACACAGTTTTAATCCAACTTATCCTTCACTTGTAGGACTTCAAACAGAAGCTTCATATAATGGAAAACTTCAAGGTGTAAAAAAAGAGTGTAATGTAAGTCTGTTTATAAATGGAAATTTAGAGCAAGAGATTTTTGGAGATGTGTTGTTTACAAGTTATGGAGTTTCAGGTTTTGCAATACTTGATATTTCACAACTAGCAGCTTTAAACTTGAGTTTATACCAAGATGTAAAAATAGCAATAAACTTCTTCCCAAAAATAAATAGAAATGACCTAGCCGACCAAATACAAAGCCTATTTAAAAACCTACCAACTCAAAAAGCAGTTGATATTTTAACTGGAATGGTGTCAAATAAAATAGCACCAGTTTTATTAGATATTTGCAAAATTGACCTAAACACAAAAGCCTCTGATATAAACGCAAAACAGATAAAAGCAATAGCATTTCAACTAAACCAATGGAAAATGAAAGTTGTAGACACTCAAGGTTTCGGTCACGCAGAAGCTAGTGGCGGAGGTGTAAGAACTGCTGAAGTTGATAATAAAACTTATGAGAGTAAGTTATGTAAAGGGCTATATTTCGCAGGAGAAGTTCTAGATATAGTAGGAAATAGGGGAGGTTTTAACCTTCAATTTGCATGGGCGAGTGGGTATTTAGTTGGGAAGAGTTTGGGGAAATGATAGAAATCCATTACTTAAATAAATATTGTTTAATAAAGGTAGAAGATGATAAATAAAATTAATTCTATTGCAGAATTTTACATATTATTAGAAAAAGTTGCTAAATTAAGAAATCCAATTTTTAGAGGACATAGTTCTATAAAATATGAATTAAAATCTTCTTCTTTTAGAAGACTTGAAAATAAATATAAAGATATAAATAAAGTAATAAAAAACCTTTCTTTATACCATGAACAACTGATTGAAGAATTTAAAGAGAATAAATATCATCAAAGCAAGATAGGAGAATTAACAGATTTAGAAATTTTGGCAAAATTACAGCATTATGGAGCTGCAACTTGTTTTTTAGATTTTTCAAAAAATATTGCTGTTGCATTATGGTTTGCTTGTAGTTCAAAAGAAGATATAGATGGAAGAATATATATATTGAAAAACATACAAGATGTTATAAATTATAAAAGAATTAATAGTGAACAATTAAAGTATAAAATAGAGAATTTTTATCAAGATAGTATATCGTGTGAAGAAGAAAATAAATTAACTAGTCATTTTCTCCTTTGGGAACCACCATATTTATCAGAAAGAATACTTCAACAAGATAGTATTTTTTTATTTAGTAAAAAGGAAAATGAATTAGATAATAATGAACTTTTGTATAAAGTCGATATAGATAAAGATTTAAAGAAAGAGATATTAGAAATACTTTATAAACTTTTTAATATTAACAAAAAAACAATATATAAAGATTTTCATGGATTTGCTATTTCTCATGGTCAAGATGAAATAATTGATTTTATAGATGATGGTATTAAATTTTATGAAATAGCAAATCAATATTATCAAGTAAACAAAAAGGAAAAAGCTTTAGAGTTTTATTTAAAAGCTTTAGATGATATTGGTGATGATGATGACACAGATAAAGTGGAAATATTTATAGAGATTGAAAAAAGTATAAAGGAACTTTATAAGGATATTCCAATTCATAAGATAACAGAAATTTCTTCAAAATCTAGCTAGTTAAGTAATAATGTATGCTAATTTTTTTAAAATTTCTAATAAACATCATCATGCGTTCCAATATCAATAGGAATAATCTCATTATCTTTGATGATAAAATCAATAACAACTCTATATTCCATATTTATAGAAATTGAGTGAAAATCAGCTAATTTTCCTTTTAATTTATGAAGTCTAAGGCTTGGATGAAAAGGGTCGTTTTCTAGGATAAAGATACATTTAGCATATCTTTCAAACATATCAGGATGTTTTTTCAAAAACTTTTTTAATCGTTTTTTATATTCATCTGTAATGATTAGTTTATAGTTCATTTTTCAACTCTTCAATATGCTCATTTGCACTTTGAGTTTTGTAATTCCCTTTTTCTATGTCTTGAAGTGATTTTAAATATGCCAAATCAAGTTCATTGGCTCTAAGTTCTTTATATCGTTCAATATCTAAAACAATATATTGGTTTTTTCCTCTTACATTAATTATAAGTTCATCAAATTTTTCAAGAAGAGTTCCAAAAATAGATACACCTTTTGTTTTTACATCATTTGCATTTATTATCATAATAGTATCCTTAATAGTACTTTTAAAAGTATTATATAATATTTTATTAGAATTTCTCTTTTAAAATTACTAATTTCTTTATCTTCCCAAACTCAAAAACACCTTTATCACTAAAAAGCCTATTTTCAGTATCTAATTTTAAAGGCTTAACATTTTTAAAACTTTGATTTTCGTAAGAAAAAGAAATATAGTTTTTATCAGCGATGGCTTTTTGTAAAAATCTAAGCTCTATGTTCATTTGAATCTTCTGGAGCTTGAGTTCTTTCTTCTTTTGTATAATCCCTTTGTACTTTTGCAACTCTTATTCTATAATCTTCAAAAATTCCAGCATTGCCTTTATCTTGGGCAATTCTGTGTTCAAACATATTTCTCCAAATCTCTATTGATTTTTCATCTTCCCAAAAAGATAAACTTAAAAGTTTATTTTCATCTACTAAACTTTGAAATCTCTCTATTGAGATAAAACCTTCACGGTTTTGCAAAAAATCTTTTAATGTTGAGGCGATTTTTAAATATTCCTCTTTTCCATCTTTTGTTGGCCAAACTTCAAATATTACTGCGTACATAAATTCTCCTAATTTTTAATTCTGTTGATATGGTTTATAAACTCTGGATTTACTTCTTGAGTGAATATTTCAATAGTTTTTTCAAAGCCTGTTGTATTGATATTTGCACCATATTTTAAAATATTTAAAAAAGAGTGTAAATCATTATTTTGTATTGCAAAAAATAGTAAAAAATCTATATCTGTATTTTCATTTTTATTTATAGTTTTAATTACTTTTTTGATTTTTTGTTCAAGTATTACTTTTTTAGAAATTTTATAGATTAAATAAAAAAGGATTATAGCTATAAAAATAAAAATATATAGATTCGAATCGTATAAATAAATCAAGAAATTTTTTGAAGAGTTATATGATTGAATAAGATAATTTTCAATAGCTACACTTACTTCATTTATTCTATCAAAGTATTCATATGTAAGATAAAAAACGCAAATAGAAATCAACGCAAGTAACAAAATACTAAAGTATTTACTAACAAATGAAGCACCTATATTTATTGGTGTTCTTTCAACTTTGTAGATATAAAGAACCCTTGAGATTGTATTTGGATGTGTTGAAAAATTACTATGGTAAGTATTTCCATCGAGTAATAATAAAGAATACAAACATAAATGCATAGGTTTCCAACTCAAAGCTTCTGCACTTTGGTAATCTGAACGATACTCATTTAATCTTCCTAAAAATCTCTCTACTAACAAATAAGTAGGATGTAAAACATAAGTGTAAACTAAATTTAACCCTAGTTGTAAAAGATTAAAAGCAATTCTAACTATAAAAGAAAAAATTGCAGTTATAGGAATATATGAAAGAATCAAAAGGATAATATTTAAAACAAAGTTTAGTGCTGTTGATAAATAATAAGCGATATTTTGCCCTGAAAGTAGTATTAGATTAGGCAAAGAATCCCAATTTAAAAGATGTGATAATTCGTGAGCTATCATTCCTTTTATTGCTAATTTTTGCTCTTCGATGTTTGGAAAACTATTTGTTAGGTGATTTAACATAGCAGTTGTAACAACAACATATTTTTTTCTAAGAGTTAAAACAGCAAAGGCATTTACTTCTTGGCTCTCTTGTAATAAAAACTTAACATCATCCATATCAAACTCATTTAAAGTTTCATCAAACAGTTTTTTATGGAGAGAAAACTCTTCTAAAGTTGAGATATCTTTACAATCTCTTACCAAAGTAGCTACTGTAAATCCGAAGAATAAATCCAAAAATAGATAAATTATTGTCATAATAAACATAAAAATTGTGGTGTAAATGAATATATTATTTGACATAAGAAGAGATTGATTATCTTCGGAAGATAAAATAAAAAAGATTATCAACAAATAAAACGGTAACAATATAACCAAAAAGTTTACAAAGGTAAAAACTGTTGCGATTAGTACGGAAATGGGATTTGCTAGGTAGTTAGATAATAGCTTCAATATTAGTCCTATAATTAATATCAAATAAAAATTTATTTTGTTATGTATTATATACTATATTGAACTATTTTTTTATTCAGCTACTCTATTTTTTCGTTTCCACCTAATGTCTTATACAAACTTACTCGATTTGTTAAATCTTCTTGATATTTATTAATTAAATTTTGTCGGGCAGAATATAAAGTTCTTTGTGAAATTAAGAGATTTAAATATGAGCCAGTACCAACTTTATAAGCTCTAAGTGCTAAATTATAACTTTTAGAAACAGCGTCTACAACTTCTTTTTGTTTGTTTATTTGCTCATTTATGGTGGCTCTAGTTGCTAGTGCATCATTTACTTCTTTGAATGCTGTTTGTATAGTTTTTTCATACTGATTTAGAGCTATATCTCTTTGTGCATAAGTATAATCCAGATTTGCGCTATTTTGCCCAGCATTAAATATTGGAATATTTATATTTGGTGAAAAAGACCATACATTTTGCGCTCCTCCATCAAAAAGTGAAGAGAGTGATTTACTAGCAATTCCTGTATTTGCTGTAAGTGAAATTGATGGGAAAAAGGCAGCTCTTGCCGCTCCTATATTTGCATTCTTTGCTTTTAGATTATGTTCTGCTTCCATTATATCTGGTCTTGTTAATAGAACTTTTGATGAAATTCCAGCTTTTACAATCATCAAGCAGTTTTCATACTCTTTAGGTAAAAGCTCACCATTTAAAGGTTGAGCAATAAGCAGTTCTAGGGCATTTTTATCTTGTTTTATCATTGTGTTATATGAGATAACATTTATTTGCGCTTCTTTTAATGAAGCACTTGCATCTAATACATCAGCTTGTGAAATCACACCTGCGTTAAACTTTTTTTGTGTTAGTTCGTATGCTTTTTGTAGATTTTCAACTGTTTGAATTGAGAGTTTTAATTGTTCATTGTGGGTTGCTAATGTAAGCCAAGCATTAATTGTTTCAGCAATTAAACTAACTTTTATTGTATTTGCTGCAAATTGTGTTGAAAGATAACTTTGTTTTGCACTTTCATTTAAACTTTGTATTTTTCCAAACAGATCAATTTCATAAGAGGCTGAGATATTTGCAGAATAATTATGCGAAATCGAAGTTCCATTTGAAGAGTTTATGGTTTTTGCATTTTTCATATCACCATTTGCTTCAAGGGTTGGAAAACTATCTGCTTTTGAAATTCTATATGTTGCCCTTGCTGATTGGATATTTAAAAGGGCTATTTTTAAATCTTTATTGTTTTTTATAGCAATATCAACAACTTTTTTTAAAGTCTCATTTTGAACAAAATCTTCCCATGAAGGTTTTATTTGAGTTAAATCCTCTTGATTTTTTGTTTCAATTTGAGTGTTCCATTCAAGGGGAATAACCTTAGAATCTAATGGTTCTAGTTTTGGCTCTAGGGAAAAACATCCAGTAAAAAGAGTTGAAGCAAGAGCTATTGAAATAGTTTTTTTAAACATTTTGTTCTGCCTTTTTTACTGGAAAGATTTTTTTAATTAAAACAAAAAATAGAGGAACAAAAAATATTGCTAAAATAGTTGCTGTCAAAGTTCCTCCCACAATTCCAGTTCCAATAGAAATTCTACTATTTGCACCAGCTCCAGTTGATAAGGCAAGTGGCATGATTCCAGCAATAAATGCTAAAGAAGTCATGATAATTGGTCGTAATCGTAGTGTTGCTCCCTCAATAGCAGCTTCTATTAAAGGTTTACCATTTTTATATGCAGTATCCACAAACTCTATAATTAAAATTGCGTTTTTTGAAACTAAACCAATAGTTGTTAAAAGTGCAACTTGGAAATAAACATCGTTGTCTAAACCTCTAAAATATACTGCCATTACTGCTCCAATTACACCTAAAGGAACAACCATTAAAATAGAAAATGGTACAGACCAACTTTCATAAAGTGCTGCTAAACATAAAAAGATAATCAAAATAGAGATAGTATATAACAAGCCAGATTGCCCAGTAGATAATCTTTCTTGATATGAAACTCCACTCCATTCATGCATTGTTCCTGATGAGTAGTTATTTGCGATTTTGTCCATTTCATCCATCGCAACTCCTGAACTAACTCCTAAAGCTGCTGCTCCTTGGATTGGATAAGAAGCAAAACCATTGTAACGAGTTAGTTCTTCTGGTCCAAAATCCCATTTTATATTTGAAAACTCTTGAAATGAAACCATATCTCCATTTGAATTTCTAACTTTCCACGAGTATAAATCCTCAGGTTTTGACCTAAATGGTGCATCACCTTGAATATAAACTCTTTTTACCCTTGACCTATCTATAAAATCATTTACATAAACTCCACCCCAAGCAGCACTTAAAGTATCATCAATATTTGATAGAGTTAATCCTAAAGATAAAGCTTTTTGTACATCGTAATCAATTTTTAATTGAGGTGTACTATTTGTTCCATCAGCTCGAACAGAACTTATTTTTTCATTTTTTCTTGCATCTTCTAGGATTTTTTCTTTTATCTCATTTAGAGTTGTTCTTGATGTTATAGCATCTGCTTGAAGTTGGAATTCAAAACCATCAGTTGAACCTAAACCTTGAACAACAGGAGGATTCATTGAAATCACTCTTGCATCTCTTATGAAATAGGGTGATTTTGGATCTGCAAAAACTTTCATTGCCCTTTGTCCTATTACATCTGAACGATTTTGTTCACCCTTCCTTAAATCCCAATTTCTCAAAGAGACATAAGCTGTTCCTACATTTTGACCACTACTTCTACTACTAAAACCAGAAATTGTAAAAATATTTTGAACATTTGAAGCTTCTTCTTTTAGGAAATAATCTTTTATAACTTGAGCAACTTCAACAGTTCTTGAAGTTACTGCACCCTCAGGAAGAGTGTACTGAATCATAATAGAACCTTGGTCCTCTTTTGGTAAAAAACTTGTAGGTAGTTTTATAAAAGTATATGCTAAAGCTCCAATAATAACACTATAAAAAATCATCCATTTAATTGGATTTTGTAATACACCATTTAAACTATTTTTATATCTTAAAGTAAAGGTTTCAAAAAGATTTCCAAACCAATTTGTAAAACCTTTTGAGTTTTCTTCTTTATGTGGTTTTAAAATAGTTGCACATAAAGCAGGAGTTAAAGTCAAAGCTACAATAACAGATAAAACCATTGAAGAGATAATTGTAATAGAAAATTGTCTATAAATAACTCCCGTTGCTCCATCAAAAAATGCCATTGGTAAAAATACAACAGATAAAACAGTAGCAACTCCGATTAATGCACTTGTGATTTCTTGCATTGCTTTAATAGTTGCTTCTTTTGGTGAAAGATTAAATTCTCTCATATTTCTTTCAACATTTTCAACCACAACAATAGCATCATCAACTAAAAGACCAATAGATAAAACCATTCCAAACATTGTTAAAGTATTAACTGAATATCCCAAAACATTTAAAATACCAAATGTTCCAAGCAATACAACAGGAACAGCAATAGTTGGAATTAAAGTTGCCCTATAATTTTTAAGAAAAAGATACATTACAAGAACAACCAAAATAATAGCTTCTATAAGAGTTTTTACAACCTCTTTTATTGAAGCTTGAATGAAAGCAGTTGTATCTCTTGGATATGTGATTTCATAGCCTAAAGGAAGATTTGGTTCATATTTTTTTAGAAACTCTTTTATTTTTTCAGATGTTTTAATGGCATTAGCCCCTGAAGCTAATTGTATTGCAATACCACTTGAGGGAAAACCATTTAGATTAGTAATATTACTATATGATTGACTTCCAAGTTCTACTCTAGCAACATCACTTAATTTTACAAATGAACCATTGTTATTGTTTTTAACTACAATATTTTCAAACTCTTTTACTGTTTTAAATTTAGACCTTGCCGTTACAGTTACAGATAATTGTTGGTTATCAATAACAGGTAAACCTCCAAGTCGTCCAGCTGAGGCTTGAGAGTTTTGGGCATTAATTGCTGATTCTATATCTGAGGGAATTAATTTGAAGTTTTCAAGTTTTATTGGGTCTAACCAAATTCTCATGGCATATTGTCCACCAAAAACTTGAACTTCTCCAACTCCATCAATTCTTGAAATACTATCTTGTAAATTACTTATTAAATAATCGGCAATATCTTCTTTATTTGCTTTCCCCGTTGAGTCATATAATGAAGCAAGTAATAAAAAGTCTGTTTGAGATTTTGTAACTCTTACACCTTGTCTTTGTACATCATTTGGAAGTCTTGAAAGTATTTGTTGTACTTTATTTTGAACTTGAACTTGGGCAATATCTGGGTCTGTTCCTTGCTCAAAGGTAACACTAATTTTTGAATTTCCAGAAGAACTACTACTTGAAGAAAAATATATCATTCCCTCTAATCCTGTTAATTGTTGCTCAATAATTTGAGTTACACTATTTTCAACAGTTTGGGCAGATGCTCCTGTGTAAGTTGCAGAAATATTTATTTGAGGTGGTGCAATATCAGGATATTGTTCCACTGGAAGTGTATATAAAGATACAGTTCCAGCAATCATAATAACTAAAGAGATAACCCAAGCAAAAATAGGGCGATTAACAAAAAAGTGAGCTAACATTTTAGACCTTTTTGGGCACTTTTATTATTTGTTTTCAACATATTTACTACTTACATCCACTGGATTTACTTTGCTTTTTTCATTGATTTTATTTAAACCCTCAATAACAATTTTGTCACTATTGTTAATTCCACTTGTTATTAACCATTTGTTTCCAATGGCTCTTTCAATAGTAACTATTTGTTTTTTAACTGAATTATCTTCTTGTACTAAAGTAATAATTGGATTTGCTTTTGCATCCCTTGAAACTGCTTGTTGAGGTAATAAAAAGGCTTTATTATCAATCGCTCCTTGAACCGTTGCTTTTAGAAACATTCCTGGTAATAAAATACCTTTTTCATTTGGAAATAAAGCTCTAAGAGTTACAGAACCTGTACTTTCATCAACTGCAATTTCTTGAAGTTGAAGTTCACCTTTGTGTTCATAAAGAGTTCCATCACTTAAAGTTAGAGATACTTCAGTATTTCCTTTTTTGATATTCTCTTGGTTTAAAAGTTTTCGTAAAGCTAGAAGTTGAGTATTTGATTGGCTTACATCAACATAAACACTGCTTGTATCTCTAATAGTTGCTAGGGCTTCAGTTTGATTTGCTGATATTAAAGCACCTTTTGTTACATTTGAAATACTAATATATCCAGAAATAGGGGCTTTGATATTTGTTCGTTCTAAATCAATTTTAGCACTTTCAAGATTTGCTTTTTTCTCTTCAACTAAAGCTTCTGCTTGAAGATATACAGCTTTTGCATCTTCTGCTTCTTGTTTTGAAGTACCATCAAATTTTAATAATTCATCATATCTTTGACTTTTATTTTTTGCGTTTATTGCAGTTACTTTTGCACTTTCAAGTGAAGCTTTCGCTTGGAAGAAATTGGCTTGATAAGTTGCTGAATCAATTTGATATAAGATTTCACCTTGGTTTACAAAACTCCCTTCAGTAAAAAGTTGTTTAGTTATGATTCCACTAATTTGTGGTCTTACTTCTGATACTAATTTTGCTTTTACTCTACCACTTAACTCTTGTTGTAAAGGGATTGCTTGTTCTTGAACTGAAATAACACCAACTTCGATAGTTGGATTTGGTTTAGTATTAGTTGAAATTTTTTCTTCGCAACCACTTAGTATTATCCATGAAGCTGTTATAAAAATAAAGAGTTTAGATTGTTGTAGCACTATTAAGCCTTCATTATAAATTTATAGATTGTATACTATCTTTATTAATAAAATATTAATATATGCCAAGAAGAAAGATAAAAGGATAATCCTTTTATCTTTTAATTTTTAAGTGGGATTATTTTGCCATTACTTTTTCAGAACAAACTGAAATAGCTTGTTTTACAAGGTCACTACTAAGATTTGCAACAGATTGTACAGCTGAAGCTTGAGTACATAAATCTTTTGCTTTATCCATAGATGAAACAGTTGTATTATTTGATTTTACAGTAGTTGCAAGTTTATTTCCTAATGCTTCAGGAGTTACACCTAAAGATTCACCAGCTGTTTTTGTTAGTGATTTTGTATCTGTATTACCGTTTAATGCAGCAGTTCCTACATTTGTTCCAGCATTTTTTAAAGCTCCACCCATATCAAATGCAAAAAGTGCTGAAATAGATATAACAGATGCGATAATGATTTTTTTCATAATTTTCCTTTTTATTTTTAAATAATTTCGGGATTATACTATTTATTTCTGTAAATTTGATTTTGACCAAGCGATGATTTTTCTATCTTCTTGAATAATATGATGAACAAGTGCAATATCTATAATTTTTGCTAACTCTTTTTCAAAAATGCTTTCTTCCATGTTCGGTAATTGTTTTATAAAAGTGTTTATTTTTTCAATTATATTGTGATGTAATATTTTATGTTCTTCAAGTAATGGATAGTTTAGCTCTTTCATAAACTTCTCTTCATGTTTAAAGTGGGTTTTCATATAAGTATATAGTTCAGTTAAAACTTCTTTGATTTTTGCATTTCTTTGAGTCTCTTCAACTTGCGTAAAAGCATCTTGGGCAATATCAAAAAGTTTTTTATGTTCTTTATCAATTTCTACATTTCCAACACTATAAATCTCTTTCCAACCAAAATTCTTTTTTAAATCTTCAAGGGAAGTATTCCATAATTGGATTTTTTTATCTTCTAAAACTATATGTCTTATAAAATACTCTTCAATAAAATTAAAAAGTAGTTTTTCAATATCTTCTAATTCCAATTTATTTAGTTCTGAAATCAAATTTGTAAGCATAGTTAACATATTTTTATGAAGAATTTTGTGATTTTCTAATTCTGGATAATCTATCTCTTCCATATATTTTTGTTCATTTGAAAAGTGAGTTCCAACATATTCGAAAAGTTTTGTAATAATCTCTTTTAATCTATTTTTTACTTCTTTATCGTCTTTTAGTTTTGAAATATTCATAGCTTCTCTTGCTATTGTGAAAAGTTTTTGGTGTTCTTTATCAATTTTGAAATTACTGATATTGTATTCAGATTTCCAAATAATAGCATTTGAATTTATGTAATTGTCCATGAAAACCCTTGAATTGTTTTAGATAGTTTTAATTATAGATGTAAATTATTAATACAAGCTTTATTTTAAAATAGTTTACTATAATAAGAGAAAAAATAGGAAGCATTTTAATATGAGCAATACAAATATTATAGAAAAACCAATAACAGCTGAACAAGAAAAATTAGTACAATCACAATTTAATACAAATGTGGCTTTTTTCGTACATTTAAAAGCATATGATAATAAAGTAAGAGAAGAGTTAGAAAAAAGATTAACAGAAGTTTTCTTTTTTTCAAGGGGAATTGATTGGAAATTTGACAGTTTTGGAATTGAAAAAACAGGTTCAAGGGGAACTGATGTTTTAGGTTATTTTATTTTTAGAGCAGTTGAAGTTGAGAAGCTACAAAAATTATTTATAGAAGAGTTCAAAGATTACGAAAATGCAATAAAAATCACTTGTTCTGTTGCAAAATATGAAAAAGTTGAAGAGAGTTTTTTCGAATTAGATATATAAAACAAATGTATAAAAGAGAAATCTTTTATACATTTTTATAAGTTCTTATAACAAAAAAAGCCATAATAGAAATCAAACAAATACTTAAACCTATTGGGAAAAAAGTCCCATCATGGAAACTTAATGCAATAGATGAGGTAATAGCTCCTAGTCCAAATTGGAAAACTCCCACAACACCTGATGCAACTCCTGCATTTTTTGGAAAATGTTCCAATGTTAAAGCCATACAATTTCCAAAAATAAATGCCATCATACTTAAATAAGAGGCTATTAAAATCATCGTTAAAATGATTGAAATATTAGAAGAATTTAAAGCAAATAATCCACCTGCAATAATTTGTACTAAAACAGCTCCTTTTACAAGATCTACTGCTGAATGTTTTTTCAGTAGATTTACATTTATTTTTATCATAAACATCAAAATAATAAAATTAATCCCAAAGAAAAAAGGGAAATAATCAGTTGATATTTTGAAATATTCTATATAAATAAAAGAGGTTTTTGCAATAATTATAAAAAATCCACCAAAACTAAGACCAAGTGTAAGCATTGCTTTTAAAGCTGTTTTGTGACTTAATACTATTTTATATGATTCAAAAACATTTTGTTTAGTATAGGTGTAACTCTCTTCTAAATCTTTGTATATAAAAAAAGCAACTATTAAAGCATAAAGAGTTAAAAATATAAAAACTGCTTCCCATGAATAAAAATGAATAATAAAAGCTCCAATTGCAGGAGCAACAAGTGGTGCAAAACTTCTTACCATTCCAATAAGAGAAAATACTTTTGCAGCTTCCGTTCCATGAAATCTGTCTCGCACAGCAGCCGCTGCATTTACAACTACAATTCCACCACTAAAAGCTTCAAAAAATCTAAAAATCCATAATTCATAAATAGTTGTACTAAAGATAATTACAAAACTAAAAAATGCAAATCCTAAAAGTCCATAAACTGAACTCATTTTTCTTCCATATCGGTCAGAAATTGGTCCTCCAAATATTTGTCCAATAGAAAATCCAATTAAAAATATAGATAAAGATAACTCGATTTTCTCAATACTTACGCTAAAAGATGAGGCAATATCAGGAATTGATGGCAAATATGTATCCACTCCCATTGGAGCAACTGAAGATAAAATAGATAAAAGAACTATTAAATATAAGTGATTAATACTTTTTTTCATGACTCTTTTTCCACACTTAAAGCAACTTTTTCAAGAAGAGAAACAAGTTGATTTATCTCCTCTTCACTTAAGTTTGAAGTTAGTTTTTTTCTAAAATCTTTAACGCTAGAAAAACTATTATTTAAAATATCTTCACCTTTTTGTGTTAGTTGAATTAAATTTGTTCTTTTATCTATTTGTGATTTTGTAATAAGATTTTTATTTTCTAAAGTATTTAAAGTTCTACTAATAGTTGTTTTGTCTTTTCCCAAAATATTTGCAATTTTTGTTTGGTTTACATCTGCTTCATATTTGATAATCTCCAAAGTTGCCCTTTGTTCAGGAGCAATATCAAAAGACTGAAGTAATTGATTGTATTTGTTATTTAGTTTATTTGCTGTTTGGTTTATTTTAAACCCCAGTGATTTTTCTAATTCATAAAACATATTAATCCTTTAATTGTATATGCAATAGTTGCATATACAACCTTTCGAATTAATAAAAATAGAGCAAGTAGAAGAAAATATTTCTAATTTATCTTCTACTTACTGTTGTTTGATTTTAGTGAGTAAACTTTTTGTGAATATTTAGATTGATTTTTGGTCTATCAACATGAAATTCTAAGTTTATTATTAATCATGTTTCTTTTTATGATGACCTTTGTGTTTTCCATTGTCATGGTGTTCATTATAATCATTTCTATAACCATCTCTATAAGTAGGTTCTCTTCTATCATTACTTGTTGTTTCTTGACTTGAACCAGCTGCTGCACCTAATGCTCCACCAGCTCCACCACCAATAATAGCTCCCTCTTTTCCACCAACAGCAGAACCAACAGCAGAACCAACTCCTGCTCCAATCATACTTCCAACTACTGCACTACCATCAATATTTTGAGCAAATGATAATGTTGCAGTTGTTAATAATGCAAGAATTAAATTAATTTTTTTCATATCCAACTTCCTTTTTTGCGAATTATACAATAGTTACTGCTCAAAATAATTATATTGTTATTTGATTTTATTATAAATACAATTTTTTCAGAGAAGATTAATCTAACATTTCATATTAGAGGGAGTTATTTCATTTATTTTTATAATTTTATCTAGTCGAATTTGAGTTCCATTACCGAGGATTAAAAACTCTTCTTTATTTTTTGTTTTAAAATCAACTATTATATCTTCAATGCTTTTTTCATTTTCATTATCCATATAAAAAATTGTTGATTTGATTTTTTTTACTGCTAAAGCTTCCAATTCATCATAAAATTGACAGCTTACAGTTTTATAAATGTCTCCCATTTAATTACATCCAGTTTTTATTATTTCTAAAATATCTAAAGGGTGTTTTACAACAAAACTTGCGCCATTTTCCATTAACTCTTTTTCATCTCTAAATCCCCATAAAACACCAATTCCAATCATATTTGCATTTACAGCTGTTTGCATATCAACCATTGTATCACCTACAAAATAAGTTTTTTCACAAGGAGTGTTAAAACTATTTGCAATTGTAATTGCTGCAATTGGGTCTGGTTTTTTAGGGACATCAGATTTTTGTCCGTGAATTTGTGGAATAGAATATTTTGAAAATAGACTATTTGCATAAGCAAGGGTAAATTCATGGGGTTTGTTTGATAAAATCCCAATATTACAATCTAATTTCGTAAGTTCATCCAATAACTCATAAATTCCTTCATAAGGTTTTGTTTTAGCATGAAGTTTTTGGTCATAAATCTCTTTAAATCTTTGGGTTACTTTTTGTTTTAATTCTTCACCAATCTCTTTATTTAAAGCATTTAATGAGTTTTCAACTAAAACAGAAATTCCTCCTCCCACAAAATATTTATAATCATTCATTTTATGAATAGGAAGATTTAACTCTTGTAAAACTTGATTCATACAAACAGCAATATCCTCTAAAGAATCTATAAGTGTTCCATCTAAATCAAAAATTATTGTTTTTTTACCAGTCGCCACTTGCGCCTCCTCCTCCAAAACTTCCTCCACCACCAGAGAATCCACCAAAATCGCCACTTGAAGACGAAGATGAACCAAATCCTCCAAATCCAGATGAACCAGTATACTCTTTTGAAGAGAGTTTGTTGAAATCAACATTTTTTGTAAGCACATAATTAAAAATAAATACAACAACAAAAATAATTATTGCAAAAAAGAAGTTGTAAGTTGTAAAGGCTTCAGATATAACAAATGTAAAAAAAGCGAAAAATGATGAAATTAAAGATGATTTACTAGTTTTATATAAAAATTTATTTTTTATTTTTTTTGAACCACTATTTATAATTATTGATAAAAATACTAATCCAAAAAATCCTAATGGAATAAAGCCATTTATTGGATCATTAAAATTTTCAGCTCTCTCTTTTCCTACATATTCACCTTTTATTGCAGCCATTATTTCATTTACAGCTTTTAAAATTCCCAATTCATATTGGTTTGCTTTAAAATTTGGTTTTATTGTGTAGTTTATTATTTCATGGGAAATTTTATCAGTTAATGCACCTTCAAGTCCATAACCAACTTCTATTCGTATTTTTCTATCTTCCTTTGAAACAACAAGTAAAACACCATTATTTTTATCTTTTTGTCCAATTCCCCAAAATCTTCCAAGTTGATAAGAAAAATCTTCTATTGTATAACCATTTAATGAATTTAAAATAACAACTACAATCTGATTCGAAGTCTCTTTTTCATGTTTTTTTAATATGGCATCAATATCTTTTTTTACATCAGGGCTTAGCATATTTGCTTGGTCAATAACTCTTCCCTCTAGTTTTGGAAAATATTGAGTAATATCGGCATTTAGAAAACTAAAAATAAATAATAAAAGAATAATAAGTTTTTTCATGATAACTCGATTACTTCATTTGATAGTTCATTTTCACTATCTTTTTGAATAGGGAAATGTTTTATTAAAATTGCTTTTGAAGTTCTTATTGCTTTTAAATAACCATTTAGGAAATCTTCTCTTTTTACATCTTCTGCAAATTCAAAAACTAACTGTTGCCAAAATTCATTTGGAATCTCTTGAGATATTTTATTATCAGTTATAACTTTCACATATCTTTCATCGAAGCTTACAAAAAACATGATTGCTTGTTTAGATTTTGTTCTACTTAATCCTAAGTTGCTAAACTGCTCTTTTGCATATAAAGAGGCTTTTCTTTGTTTATAATTTCGTGGAAGAATTTTTAAAATCAGATTATCAAACTTTTCAAAAAGAAGATTAACTCCAACAAAAATTAGAAGTTGATATTGTAATAACTCTAAAGTTGATACTTCTTTTACAAAAAATAGAACAAAAGAGGCTAAAAAAACTAAAAATACACAAATCATTAAAGAGGCATATTTATAGTTTGAACTTCTTTTTGCTATAACCGCCACAAGTTGGGCAGAACTTAATTTCTCGAGATTTTCTATCTCTTTTGAAATTAGTTCTTTTTCACTATCTTTTAAAATCATTAGAATTTTACTTTTGGAGCTTCTTGTTCAGCTTCACTTGCACTAAAAGTCTCTTTAATTTGAGCTTCTGGATGAGCAATTGCAGCTACAAGTTTTCCAGGCATTGTTCTTAGTTCTAAATTATAAAGTTTAACTGCTTCAATAAAATCTTTTCTTGCAACTGTAATTCTATTTTCAGTTCCCTCAAGTTGTGATTGAAGTGCTTTGAAATTTTCATTTGCTTTTAATTCAGGATACTTTTCAACAACAACCATAAGCTTTGATAAAGCACTAGAAAGTCCACTTTGTGCAGCTGAAAATTGTTGCATCATTTCTGGATTATTTAGTGTGTTTTCATTTATATTCATTTGAGAAACTTTACTTCTAGCTTCTGTTACTTCAACAAAAGTGCTTTTTTCATGGCTTGCATAAGCTTTTACAGTTTCAACTAAATTTGGAATTAAATCAGCTCTTCTTTTGTATTGGTTCTGAACTTGTGACCATTTCTCTTTTACATTTTCATCAAGTTTTGGAATATTATTGTAGTTGGAAACAATTATATAAAATAATGGCGCGATTATAACCAGAACTATAAGAATAAGAATTTTCTTCATTTTATTTCCTTTTTTAAAATTTGTACATAGTATAAAAAATATCATTAATTTGATATAAAGAATAAAAAAATCAGGTTATTATATTAAGGAGTAATAAACTATAATCACTTTTGTGTAAAATCATACACAAATTTTTATTTTTTTGATAATCCATAAAATATAAACAATTTTTTAATGGATGTTGAATATGATTATCAATAATTATTTTTTAAAACCAAAATGGAGCATATAAAATGAACGCATCAGAGTTATTTATAAAAGCGTTAGAAAATGAAGGTGTTGAGTATATTTTTGGAATTCCAGGTGAAGAAAATTTAGATTTTCTTGATGCACTTAGAACGTCAAATATTAAACTAATTTTAACAAGACATGAGCAAGGTGCTGGGTTTATGGCAGCTACTTATGGAAGATTAACAGGAAAAGTTGGAGTTTGTTTATCAACTCTTGGCCCAGGTGCAACAAACTTCGCTACAAGTGCAGCTTATGCACAACTTGGTGGAATGCCTATGATGATGATTACAGGTCAAAAACCAATCAAAAAATCTAAACAAGGTAGATTCCAAATTATTGATGTTGTTGGTATGATGAAACCAATGACTAAATATGCAAAACAAGTTGTTAATGGAAATAACATTCCATCAATGGTTAGAGAAGCATTTAAAATTGCAACTACTGAAAGACCAGGTGCTGTTCATATTGAATTACCAGAAGATATTGCAGCTGAAGAAGTTGAATTTAATATTTATCCAGTAAAACCATTTAGATACCCAACAGCTTGTAAAGGTGCAGTTGCTGATGCAATCGAAATGATTCAAAATGCAAAAAGACCATTATTATTAGTTGGTGCTGGAGCAAACAGAACTAGAATTGGAACAGCTTTAACTGATTTTGTAAATAAAACTGGTATGCCATTTTTCTCTACTCAAATGGGTAAAGGTGTTATTGATGAAAATCACCCATTATGTTTATCAACTGCTGCATTATCTAAAGATGACTTTATTCACTGCGCAATTGAAAGAGCAGATTTAATTATCAATGTTGGACATGATGTTATTGAAAAACCACCATTTTTCATGGAAAATACTCCAGATGCAACAAAAGTTATTCATGTTAATTTCTTCCCATCTGAAGTTGATGATACATATTTCCCACAATTAGACGTTGTTGGTGATATTGCTGGAAGTATTAGAGAAATAACTGAAGCTATAACTCCTCAAGCTCATTGGGATTTTGAATATTATGCAAGAGTTGCTGATGAAGTTAGAACAAGATTATCTAAATATTTTGGTGATAATAGATTCCCAATTTTACCTCAAAGAGCTGTAAGAACAATCAGACAAACTTTAGCGGCTGAAGATATTGTAACACTTGATAATGGTGTTTATAAAATCTGGTTTGCAAGAAATTATAGATGTGCTCAACCAAATACACTTTTATTAGATAATGCACTTGCAACTATGGGTGCTGGACTTCCATCTGGTATGGCTGCAAAAATGATTAATCCTGATAAAAAAGTTGTTGCTGTTTGTGGTGATGGTGGATTTATGATGAACTCTCAAGAGTTAGAAACTGCTGTTAGATTAGGACTTGATTTAACTGTAATTATCTTAAATGACAACGCATACGGTATGATTAAATGGAAACAAACAGGAATGGGATTTGAAACATTTGGTTTAGATTTAGGAAACCCTGATTTTGTTAAATATGCTGAATCTTATGGTGCAACTGGACATAGACCATCTTCTGTTGAAGAGTTTGAAAAAACTTTAGAAGCTTGTGTAAATGGTAAAGGTGTACATTTAATTGACTTAGCGGTTGATTACTCTTTAAATCATTCAATTTTAAATGATTTATTAGCAAATAAACAATGTTTAATATAAAAAGTTGAAAGGGAAAATATGAGTACAATAGAAGTAACATCACCATTTGATGGAAGAGTTGTTGGATCTGTTCCATTTACAACAGTTGAGCAAGTTCAACAAGCTATCGACACTGCACACGAAAGATTTTTAGATGTTGATAACTGGATTCCAAAATATAAAAGAGTTGAAATTTTAGAAAACTTGATGAAGATTATGTCTTCTCAAGTTGAAGAGTTAACAATTCTTTGCGCAAGCGAAGGTGGAAAACCATACATTGATTCTAAAGTTGAAATTCAAAGAGCAATTAATGGTATAAAAATAGCTATTGAACAAATTGGATTACAAGAAGGTCACGAAATAGCTATGGGTCACACTTTAAGTTCTGCAAATAGAATGGCATATACTATGAAAGAACCAATTGGTGTTGTTGCTGCTATTTCAGCTTTTAATCACCCATTTAACTTAGCAGTTCACCAAGTAATTCCTGCAATTGCTGTTGGTTGTCCTGTTATTATTAGACCAGCAACTCAAACTCCAATGAGTGCAATAAAACTTGTAGAATTATTAAAAGAAGCTGGATTACCTGATGGTTGGGCACAAGCTGTTGTTTGTGATAGACAAGGTGGAGAACTTTTAGTTACAAGTCCAAAAACTGCATTCTTTACTTTCATTGGTTCAGGACCTGTTGGTTGGTACTTAAATTCAAAAGCAAGTGCAGGAACTAGAAGTGCTTTAGAACATGGTGGAGTGGCACCTGTAATTGTTGAGCCAGATGCAGATATTGATGCAATGATTCCAGACCTTGTAAAAGGTGGATTCTACCATGCTGGTCAAGTTTGTGTTTCTGTTCAAAGAATTTTTGTACATGAATCAATAGTTGATACAGTAGCTTCAAAAATTGCTGAAAAAGCTTCAAAATTAGTAGTTGGTGATCAATTAGACCCAAAAACTGAAGTTGGACCGTTAATCAACCATAATGAAGTAAATAGAGTAGAAGAGTGGGTTAATGAAGCAGTGACTAAAGGTGGAAAAATTTTAACTGGAGGAAAAAGAATCGGTGATTCTTGTTTTGAACCAACAGTTATTGTAAACCCAAGTGACGATGCAATTATCTCTCAAAAAGAGATTTTTGGACCAGTTGTTTGTGTTTATTCATACAAAACTTTTGATGAAGCTATTAAAAGAGCAAATCAATTAGATGTTTCTTTCCAAGCAGCAGTATTTACAAAAAATCTTGACACAGCTTTAAAAGCAGTAAAAAGATTAAATGCAACAGCAGTTATGGTAAATGACCATACAGCATTCAGAGTTGACTGGATGCCATTTGGTGGAGCTAAAACTTCTGGTTTAGGATTAGGTGGAATTCCTGATTCTATGGCAGAAATGCAAAATCAAAAAATGATGGTTATCAAATCACCTGTTTTATAATATTTAAAAAACAGTAGACTTTAAAGCTAAGATGAATTTCATCTTAGCTTTTTTTATTTAAAAAAATTGGAGCTTTATTTATGACTTGGAAAGATATTATTGAAAATGAACAACAAAAACCATATTATGAAAAATTAAAAGAAGAGATAGATAAAAGATATGAAAATAGTAGAGTTTTTCCAGAAAAACAAAACATTTTTAAAGCTTTTTCTTTAACATCATTAGATAATTTAAAAGTTGTTATTTTGGGACAAGACCCATATCATGGTTTTGGTCAAGCTCAAGGTTTATCATTTTCAACTCCAAAAGAGATAAAAAATCCACCATCAATGATGAATATTTTAAAAGAGATAAATGATGATTTAGGTAAAAAATCTGTTTGTGAAGATGGTGATTTAACACCTTGGGCAAAAGATGGAGTATTACTTTTAAATACTATTTTAACAGTTGAAGAGGGACTTCCAAAATCTCATCATAATCTTGGTTGGGAAATATTTACAGATAATATTATTAAATATATTAGTGATAATAAAGAGAATATAATTTTTATTCTTTGGGGAAGTCCTGCTATTTCTAAATCAAAATTGATAAATAAAGCTAAACATCATATTTTAACTTCTCCTCATCCAAGTCCACTTTCATCTTATCGTGGTTTTTTTGGTTCTAAACATTTTTCAAAAACAAATGAGATATTAAAAACTTTAGGCAAAAAAGAGATAAATTGGTAAAAGAAAAATCAATCAAAGATTTTTAAAATCCTTGATTTGATTTTCCCTAAAGATAGTTTTATTGCTGAGTATTTCATAACTTTTGCTATATTTTTCCACTCATTTTTTTCATAACATGGATTTGGACATTTTCTGCATCGGGGTTTTATTTTATGGGGACAATTTTGTAATTTTAGAAATGAATAATTTATTGATTTTTGGCACTCTTGGCATAAATTTAATTCTAAAATAAAAGAGTTTGATTTATATTCAAGATTAATCTGTGTTTTTTTTTGATTTTCATGTTTATCTTTGCAATAGAGTTCATAAAAAGTTTTTAAAGTATTTATCTCAACTTCAAATTTTTTAATTGTCATTTTATTTCTTTCAAAATAGGGTATTTTTTGTCCTATTTAACTTTATTTTTTAGTATTTTTGCATAAAATACAAAATTAGACATTGACGATAATCAATAAAAGAGAAAATTATGGAAAAAACAGGATTAGAAGATTTTTATTTTTTTAGTTTCCTAAAAAAAGAAGATTTAATTAGATTAAAAGAGATTAGCGTAAAAAAATATTTTAATAAAGATGAAATTCTTTTTTACAAAGGTGATGAACCAAAATATTTACATTTATTAATAAAAGGTATAGCAAAACTTTATACTTATGACCACAAAGATAATGAAGTAATAATTCATAATCTAATGGCACCATCATTAATTGCTGAAATTGTAAATTATGAGGAGATGAGATTTCCTGCAAATTGTTCATTTGAAGCAAAATCAGAAGTTTTACTTATAGATTATGAAAAATTCAAAAAAGAGTTTTTATTAAAACCAGAAATCTCAATGTTTTTTATTAAATCTTTAACGAAAAAAATAAAAGCCCTAGAGAGTTTCATAAACTATAATATAAGTTCTAACAGTATAGAAAAAATAGCAAAATTTTTATTTGACAATGAAGCAATATTAATAAATTTAAAACAGGTAAAAATTGCACAAATTTTAAATATAACTCCAGAAACTTTTTCAAGAAAATTAGCAAAACTAAAAAAAGAGAAAGTGATACAAAATGAAAAAGGATATATAAAAATTTTAGATCACGAAAAATTAAAATTTTATATAAACAGCTAATAGTAATTTTAAATATAATTAATATATAATTTATTAAATTATTTAAAAGGAAGAAAGATGAAAAAAATAGTTGTATTTTTGGTATTTTGTTGTTCTTTTTTGTTTGCACAAATTAATCTGCAAACAGCTTCAAAAGAGGAGTTAATGGGAATCAAAGGAATCGGTGAAAAAAAAGCTGAACAGATTATTGAGTATAGAAAAACAAATACGATAAATAATCCTGAAGATTTAAAAAACATCAAAGGTTTTGGAGATAGTATAGTTGGAAATGTAAAAGAAGCAAATCCAATTTCAAAAGAAAATATAAACAAAAAAGTTGAAGAAAAAAAAGAAGAGAAGAAAAAAGAGCTAAACAATGCTGTTGATAAAAAAATAGAAAAAACAACAGGAAGTTTAGTACCTAAATTATAGTCTAAATGGGAAGTTTTCCCATTTTAGATTTTTACTTCATTTATGATAGAATCCCTAAAATTTAATAAGGTTCTATTTTGAAATTTTCCCCAAATGATACTTGTCCTTGTGGCTCTTTAAAAAAATATAAAAAATGTTGCAAACCCTTTCACGATAAAATTAGTTTTCCAAAAAATGCTCTAGAGCTTATGAAATCAAGATTTAGTGCATTTGCTGTTTGTAATAGTGAATATATAATTTTTACAACTCACGAAAATAATCCTGATTTTACTTTAGAGCTAAAATCTTGGAATAATGATATTTTGAATTTCTCAAAAAATACAAAATTTGAGAAGTTAGAGATTTTAGAGTTTATTGATGGTGAAGTTGAGAGTTTTGTGACATTTAAAGCTACTTTATTTCAAGATAAAAATGATATTTCATTTATTGAAAAAAGTAGATTTCTAAAAACTGAGGGAATTTGGAAATATGTTGATGGACAATTTATAGAAGAAGGACAAAAATGAAAATACTATTTTCTCCAAGTGAAACAAAAATAGCTGGTGGAGATGAAACTTCTTTTGATAAAAACAGTTTTATTTTTCCAGAACTATTTGAAAAAAGAATGGAAATTGTAAAACAATATAATGATTTTATTACAAGTGCTTCAAAAGAGGAGTTAATAAAACTTTTTGGAACAAAAAAAGAGGATGTATTAGAACAGTATTCAAAGAATTTATTTACAACACCTACAACAAAAGTAATTCAAAGATATGATGGAGTTGCTTTTGATTATTTAGAATATTCAAAACTAAAATCAAATGAAAAAACTTATATTGATGAAAATGTTTTGATTTTCTCAAATCTTTTTGGAGTTTTAAAAGCAGGGGATTTAGGGCTTCCTGATTATAAATTAAAACAAGGGGAGACTTTTTCTAATTTAAAAATTGAAAAGTTTTATATGGATAATTTCTCAAAAGTTTTAGATGAATATTTAGAAAATGAAGATATTATTGATTTAAGAGCTGGATTTTATGAAAAGTTTTACAAAATAGAAAAACCATATACAACAATGAAATTTATAAAAGATGGAAAAGTTGTGAGTCATTGGGCAAAAGCTTATAGGGGAATAATTTTAAAACTATTAGCTCAAAATGATATTAAAACAATTGATGAATTGATGAATATGCAAATAGAGAATTTACAAATTGAAGAGATTAAAAAACAAAAATTAAAAACAGAAATAGTTTATAGTATAAAATAAAGGAAAAGATTTGAATCACGCCTTATTATTGGATAGAAATGGGAATGCTAAAGAGTTAAGTTATGATGAAATAAATGGAAGCACTCTTCCAGAAGATGGAATTTTATGGGTACATTTTGATTATTCAAGTCAAATGGCAAAAGATTGGATTAGAAATAAAAGTGGGATTGATTCTGTTGCTATGGATGCTTTATTAACAGAAGAGACAAGACCTAGAACAACTATTTTAAATGACTCTTTTTTGATTGCATTAAGAGGTATAAATTTAAATCCAAATTCAAAACCTGAAGACATGGTTTCAATTAGGCTTTTTATCTCTTCTAATTTAATTATAACTACAAAAAGAAGAAATCTTTTATCGATTGATGAAATAATGGATTCTTTAAAAAAAGGAATAGGACCAAAATCTTCTTCTGAATTTTTAAATGAATTAACTTATAGAGTTACATCAAGAATGGAAGGTGTAATTGATGAATTAGAAGATAGAACAGATTCTTTAGAAGAGAGTTTGATGGATTCAAGCGATTCAAAATTTAGAAGTGAATTAATGGCTATTCGAAGAGAAACTATTATTTTAAGAAGGTATTTATTCCCTCAAAAAGAGGCTATGTCAAAACTTTACCATGACAAAGTTACTTGGATAAGTGACTATGAAAAAATTGAGTTAAGAGAAACAAATGACCAATTAATGAGATATATTGAGGAGCTTGATACAATTAGAGATAAAGTGGCTTTAATACAAGAAGAGTTATCAAATAAACTTAGTGAACAAATGAATAAAAAGATGTATGTTTTATCAATTATTTCTGTGATATTTTTACCCTTAACTTTTTTAACAGGGCTTTTGGGAATAAATGTAGATGGAATTCCAGGTGCAGATAATGAAAGAGCATTTTTTAATTTTTTAGTTATATTAATAGCAATAGCAACTTTTCAGTTGATATTATTTAAGAAGAAGAAATGGATTTAATGGTTAGTTATAAGAGAGTTTAAATCTCTTATAACTCTTTTCTTAAATGAACATCCATTTGAGGGAATGGAATTTCTATATTATTTGCTTGTAAAGTTTTATATACAAAAATCAAGAAGTCAGACATATTTGACGAACCAACTCCATTTTCATCAGGATTTTCACTTATCCAAACAAGTAATTCAAAATCAATTGAACTAGGTCCCATTAAAGTCATTCTAACTTTTGGTGCTTTTTCAGGAGTACTTCTTATATAAGTTAAAGAACTACTATTTAAAGATTCTAAAATAATTTTAATTACATGGTCAATATCAGAACCATAAGCTATTCCAAATGGAATATTTAATCTTCTTATATCATCTGAGAAAGTAAGATTTATAACATTATTTTGAATTAAAGTTGCATTTGGAATAATAATATCAATGTTATCAAAAGTAGTAATAACACTACTTCTCATATTTATTTGACTAACTTTTCCTCTTACTCCTGATGCGATTTCAATTATGTGTCCAACTTGAATAGATTTTTCAAAGATTAAAATAATTCCAGAGATAAAGTTTGAAACAATATTTTGTAAACCAAACCCAATACCTACTGATAAAGCTCCAACTAAAATTGTAAGTGAAGATAAGTCAATACCAACTGATTTTAAACCAAAAACAAAAGTTATTGCAACTAAAAAGTAATATCCTAAATTTGCAAGCATAGTTCTTGTTGCAATTGAAGTATTTCTTAAATAATTTGTACTTGCATTAGTGATTTTTTTTCTATAAAAAGTTGCAATTGAGAATCCTACAATAAATATTAATAAGAATTTTATAACTGCTAAAATAGAAACTCCATCACCGATTGGAATAATTGGATTATTAAGTTCAGCCCATCCATATTTTATAATATCGATAAAACTTTGTTTTGTATCTGCAAAAGTTGTTTGAGTAACACCTAATCTTTCTCTTGATAAATATTTAAATAATTCATTCAATGACTCATAATTAGCTTGATGTTCTTTTGTAAACAGTTGTAATTTGTTTTGTAATTCAAAGTATTCAGATTTTTTATCTTTTAATATAGGTAATAACTCTTCAATTTTTAGATAAACGATTTGATTTATTAGTTTTGATTTATCATTTTTTAGTTGTTCAATTTGTAAATCAAGGGCTTTTATTTTTGTTTCATTTTCTGTAATTTTAGCTTTATCATAAGAAAGAGATAACTTCTTTTCATCTTTAATTAACTCATTAAAATTTTCTAAAGCTTTATCAATTTTAGTATTAAGAGTTGGATTAACAACAAATTTTGCACTTTCTAAACTATCTAATAATATCTTTTTGAAGTTAGTTTGATATTTTGTATATTCATCAATAGTTGATTTATTTTGTTTATTTTTAAGAATATAATATGCATACAATAATTGAGAATTTATTGTACTTATCTCTTCTTTATTTGTTAATTTATCAATTTGTTCTTCTAGCAGATTTATTTTATTGTTGTTTTCTGCGAACTCATTTTTAACTACATTAAACTCTTCGTCAGTTTTTAAATACTCTTTTACTTGTTCAATATATTTGTCAATAGTTGTTATCTCTTCTATATTTTTGAAGACAAAAGTATTTTCTTCTTTTAATATAGATTGTAATTTTTTCAGTAATAAAAGTTGATATTCAACCTGCTCTTTATTTTCAGGAGATAAATCATTTTTTGTAGAACTGATTTTAGTAGTTTGAGTTGTATATAATTTTGCCAACTCTTCATTTGTATTTTCATACCAAGTTTTATCTATGCTAAGAGCAAAAGATGTTGATATTAAAAACAAGAATAATAATATGTGTTTCATGTAAATCCTTTCATTTAAATATGTTTTTTGTTTTTTATAAAATATAAAGCTATTAGAGATAATAGCGAAAATAGGGCACTAAATAAAAATAAATATTCCCCATAAACAGCACCTGCAACTAAAGCACCAATAAATCCACCAAGTCCATAAGTAACTCCATACATAAATTGTTGAGCTAATTTTTTATTTTCATATAATGTATATAAATAAATAATCACAGCACTATGATAAAGCCCAAAAGAAAAAGCGTGGATTGATTGGGTGAAAAATGTTAGGCTCAATGAATCTGGATATAAATACAATAATAGCCATCTAAATGTTGTAACTGCTACACAAAATTTTATAATATTAAGTAGATTATTTTTCAAAAGTGGCGCTTGAAAATATAACATTAATATTTCACAAATAACTCCAAAAGACCAGAGATAAGAGGTCATTTCAAGACTTATTCCATGTTGTCTTTCATAAATAGTAAAGAAGTTATAAAATGCTCCAAAACTTATTTGCATAAAAAATAGACTAAGCCAAAAAGGTAAGAATTTTAAAAATGAAAAAGGTATATTTTTCTCTTCTTCTTTTTGTTCCACATCAAATCGTAAAAGCAAAAGTGCAAATATAACAGTTAAAATATTTAGAACTAAATAGTAGTGAACTGCAATATAAGGTTCAGTTAAAAACTTTGCTAAAACCAAAGATATTATCATAAATCCAATTGAACCAAAAAGTCTTGATTTCCCATATTTTTCTTTCCCTAAATTTGAAACAGCAGTCACTTCAAGATAAGGTAAAATCAAAGATAAACAAACTCCTAAAAGAGCATTATTAATCATAAAAAGATAAAAGTTTTCAAGTGTTAGATAAAACATCGCTGATAAAATAATCAATATAGCAAGGGCAGTTTTAAACATCTTTTGATTTAGTTTTATATATTTTAAAAACATAAAAGGTGTGATAAATTTCATCAATAATGGAATTGCTAAAATAATACCAATATCAAAAGTTGTGTATCCAATATCATGTAACACTTTTGGTAAAAATATTACATAAACTCCAACTGCTGCGAAATAAAAAAAGTAAAATGCTGATAGATTAAAAAAAAGCATTATTTATCGTTGATTATAATAGTGTTTGAAAGAATATCTTGGAATGTTTTTTTATCTTTATTAAAAAAAGGGATAAAAAGTAAAAATATTGATACCACAGCAAATAGTGTTGTTAAGTATCGAACAAGAACTTGTATTACAGAAACTCTTTGTTTTGTAATATTATCAACAAGTTTTATATCGTAAGCTTTAAGTCCTGGAGTTTGACCATTTTTTAGCCAAAATATTAAAATAATAGTTGCATGAACGCCAAATATTATTCCCCAACCTAAACCTCTATTTTCGGCAAATTCAGCACCACTTCCCATAATTAAATATATTACAATATAAAAAATAGGAGTAGTGATTAAAAAAGTATCTGTAAGAAAGGCTTTTAGTCTTGATGGAATAGATGCTAAATCATCTTTCGATGAATTTTTAATAGATTCAATAGTTTTTTTTTGATTTCTATTTTGTTTAACATCTCTCCATTTAGCCATTAATTTCCTCTACTTCCTGGTTTATAAGCAATACTTCCTTCTTTACACATTGGACAATCATCAGGAGCATACATCTCAAATGTAAAATCATCTAATGCAAAAAGTGGTTTATTAAGTGGTAGTTTACAATTATCTTTTGCTTCTAAAGTACTTCCAACTCTTGAACAAAATCCTCTGTTAGCAAGTGCAGCATATGCAACGATATTTCCACCAGCATTTTCAACTTGCTTCGCAGCTTCAAGTGCACTTCCACCAGTTGTGATAATATCTTCACAAATGATATAGTTTTCACCTTCTTTAACTTCAAAACCTCTTCTAATTGTCATTTCACCATCAACTCTTTCTGCAAAAATAAATCTTACATCAAGCGCAGTTGCAAGTGCAAAACCAGCAATTAATCCACCAAGAGCAGGAGAACAAACAGCATCAACTTTGATACCTGATTCTTTAATCTGAACAGCAAGTGCTTCTGCTAAAAGTTTTGCAGTTTTTGGATCTTCTAAAACTTTTGCAGATTGTAAATAAAATTTCGAGTGATTTCCACTACTTAATTTGAAGTGACCTTCTAATAATGCCTGTGCATCTTTGTATATTTGTGCTACATTCATAATCAAACCGTTAATATTTCTTTTTCTTTTGTTTTTAAAGTTTCATCAGCTTTTAAAACATAAGAATCAGTTATTTTTTGGATTTCGTCTTGCGCTCTTTTATTTTCATCTTCAGTGATTAATTTATCTTTTAGAAGATTTTTTGCTTTTGTATTAGCATTTTGTCTGATATTTCTAATTGCAACTTTTGCGTTATCAGTCATAGTTTTTGCTTGTTTTGCAGTATTTTGTCTTTGTTCAACTGTCATTGGTGGGAAGAATAATTTAATTACAACACCATCATTATTCGGATTAACACCAATATTTGCAGTTTGAATAGCTTTATCAATTGCACCTAAAAGATTTTTTTCCCAAGGATTAATAACAATTGTAGTTGCATCAGGAGCTAAAACAGAACCTACTTGACTTAAATCAGTTGGTGTTCCATAATAATCAATTCTAATTCCATCTAAAATATTAACATTAACTTTTCCAGTTCTTAAAGATTTATAATCTTTTTTTAATGCTTCAATAGATTTTTCCATATGATCTTTTGTTTGAGCATATATTTCTTCTAACATTAATTCTCCTTTATTTTATTTATTTTCTGTTGTTACAGGAGCTGTTGGTGCAGCGGGTGCTTGAGATGTTTGTGTTACTGGAGTTGAAGGAATTAAAGAGTCTGTTTTTACTGTATCAACAGCACTTTGATTTCTTTGTTGATTATATAAATAACCTAAAGCAACAGTATTTATTACAAAAACTAAACCTAAAGCCATAGTAGCTTTTGTTAAAAAGTTTGCAGGACCTTTTGCCCCAAATAATGAGTCATTACTTCCGCTATAAGCTCCAAGACCCATGCTTGAACTTTTTTGAAGTAAAACTATTATTGTTAGTAAAATTGCTAATACAAACTGAACGATTAAAAGTGTAGATGTCATTATCTATTTCCTTTTTTAAAAATGGTAGTTATTTTATCTAAAACTTATTAAGAATAAGTTAAAATGGATATTAAAGCACTTCCAAAGAAATTTTATAAAGAGTAAATTTGTCAGTTAAAAACCAATTTTCAAAATATGCAAAAGAGTATAAAAATCACAATATTATTCAACAGATTGTTGCAAAATCACTTGTAAGAGAATTAAAATTTCAACCAAAAAGAGTTTTAGAGTTAGGTTGTGGCTCAGGTCAAGTTTATAATCATATTTTTTGGGATTTAGAGTTTTATAAAGCAATAGACTTTTCACCTTCTATGTGTGAACTACATCCAAAGGGTGAAAATATAGAAGTAAAATGTTTCGATTTTGATACACAAGAGTTTTTAGATGAAATAAAAGATAACTCTTATGATATTGTTTTGTCATCTTCAGCATTGCAGTGGTCAAAGGATTTATCTAAAATAATAAAACATCTCTCTTATATAACAAATGAAATAAATGCTGTTTTATTTACTTCAAATACTTTTAAAACAATCCAAGAACTTACTAAAACAAAATCACCTATATTGGATGAAGATTCGATTAAAGAAGCTTTTTCAAAATATTTTAAATGTGAATTTGAAACTATTTTGTACAAGTTAGAGTTTGATAATAAAAAAGATTTATTTGATTATATTAAAAAATCTGGTGTAAGTGGAGAAGCTTCGTTGGATTTTAAAGATGCTAAAAAACTATATAAAGATTATAATTTAAATTATTTAGAGTTTGAAGTAATTTTTGTTAAAACAATTTCTAAATTATAAAGTTCATATCTTATATATTTGAAATTTTCACTATCTTTTATTGAGATTAATTTGCAGAATTCTTCAAGAACTCTTGAACTCTCTTGAGCTCTTTTAAAATTAGCTATCAAAATTGAGTATAAATCAGTTCGATTTTGTTCACTTTTTATAGAACTTCTTAAAACATCATTTTTAACATCTCTTGTTTCAAGCAATTCAATATAGTTTTCTAATCTTGATAAATGTCTAAGTTCTTTTAGTTTTAATGCAGTTTGCTTATCGTTATAAACATATCTAAATATATCTTCAACAACTCGAATTCCTTCTCGTAGTCTATTTAGATTTGCATCAATAAGTCTTAAGTAGTTTTCATTCATAGAATATTGTAGTTTAAAACTAACTCTTTCGAGTTAGTTTTATTCTTTATCTCCACTATTCATAATTCCTAAAATTTGTAATAAAGATATAAACAAATTGAAGAAATCTAAATATAAAGCAAGAGCTGCTTCAATTGGAGAATCATATTGACCTTTAATTATATTTTGTGTGTCATATAAGATGAACGCAGAAAATAATAAAGCACCAACACTTGCGATTGCTAATTGCATCATTGAAGATTGAATAAAGATATTTGAGATACCAGCAACAATCATAATGATTAAAGCAATAAATAAAAATTTCCCCATAGAAGAGAAATCTCTTTTAGTTGTCATAGCAAACATTGAAATTCCACCAAATGCAACTGAAGTCATTAAAAATGCTTGACCAACAATAGAAGCACCATCAGGCATTGCAAAAATTGAAGCTAATAATGGAGCAATTGTTAAACCTGTTATAAATGTAAATGCAAATAATACAGCCAAGTTAACACCTGGAGTGTGTTTAACTCTTGGAATAACAAAAAATATTAATGCTAGTTCAACAGCAAATAAAACCCATTTAACAGGTCCCATTAATAGTGAAACAATTCCTAAACCAATATAAGCACCAGCAGTTGCTGCTAATAAAGAACCAGCAAATAGTTGATAAGTAGCTTTTAAAAAGCTCATTAACTGAACTTGAGATGATTCTTGTGTATATTGTGAAGATTGATTTGATAAATAATCTCTATTGTACATATACTTTTCCTTTTATATTTTTTAATTTCGTTATTCTATAAGAAGTTATATTAATTCTTATATATAACGATATAAGGATTATAATATAGTAAAAAGGTAAATAAAAGATTAATATGTTGGATAAAAATTATCAAATTAATATATAAAGTGAGAATAATAGAGTAAAACCCAAACAAAGTATAGTAAAAACCTCAAAAAGAGTATAAAAAACGCTAAATCCAAAAATTTAAGCCAAATTTCAGCTGTAAGGTCTTGACAAAGGTAAAAGAATCTATTATAATTCCCGTCCAATTTGACTGAAGCGCATCAAACGAAAGAA
>JAQUIV010000064.1 GCA_028681275.1 Aliarcobacter sp. | reverse complement strand
CCAAGTTTTTTATCTAAAGTTGTTTTACAAGTTTGAACACCTGGTTCTAATCTTACTGTGTAGTTTATATGAGAGTTTATAAGTTGGTTTATTTCAACTAAAAAATCAATAATTGGTTTTTCTTTTTTATCAATTTTTTTAACAAACTCTTTTAATAATTTGCCATCTTCTTCTTTTTTTAAATAGGGTTTTAATTCATGTTTTAAATCTTTTTTATATTCAAAAGGGTAGTTTGTAGCTGATTCTTCAACAAAAAAGTCAAATGGATTTATTGTAATCATATCGGCAATTATTTCAACATCTACAAAAAATTCTTTAGTTTTTTCAGGAAATACTATTCTTGCTTGATAGTTTCCAAATGGGTCTTGTTGCCAGTTTAAAAAATGACCATCTGGTTTGATTTTTAGTGAATAAGCTTCGATTGGAGTTCTACTATGTGGAGCTGGACGTAATCTTATAATATGTGGTGATAAAGAAATAGGTCTATCATATTTATAGTGAGTTTTGTGGGAAATAACTACTTTTAAAGACATTTAAAATCCTTTTATTTTTAATTAAAATTATTATACAAGAATAAAATGACTATATTTATTAAATAGCTGTATATTCTTAATACAGTTGTTTAGTTAGCAAATTTTGTATTTGAGTGCTAATAAATAGAATAAATAAATCTATATTTTTATTTAAAACTAGCAATGTGTATTGACAAGTGCTAAAATATTTGTTAAAATTTCAACAGCTTGATAGTAATAGTATCAAGTATAATTTTATTTAAGGAGATAAAAATGTTATTAACAAAATTTGACCCATTTAAACAAATAAAAGAAATTGAAAAAAACTTATATGCTCAATCAAAAAATGAAGGTGTAAGCGCTTTTGTCCCAGTTGTAAATACAAGAGAGGGAGAGTTTGCTTATCATGTTGATGTTGATTTGCCAGGTGTTAAAAAAGAAGATATAAAAGTTGATATAAATAAAGGAATTTTAACAATCAGTGGTGAAAGAAAAGTAAAAGATGAAATCAAAGAAGAGGATTATTATAAAGTGGAAACATATTTTGGAAAATTCTCAAGAAGTTTTACACTTCCAGATAATGCTGATATTGAAAATATTGAAGCAAGTAGTGAAAATGGAGTTTTAGAAGTAATTATTCCAAAACTAAAAGATGATAATACGAAAAAAAGTATTACTGTAAAATAAGAGAGAGCAAAACTCTCTCTTTTAAGAAGATAGTTTTAAAACAGTTATCTCACTACTAGCACCTAATCTCATAGGTGGACCCCAGAATCCTGTACCTTTATTTACATAAACTAAAGTAAATTCATTGTGTGTATGAAGCCCTTTTACATAAGGTTGTTCAAGTTTAACTAAAAAATTAAATGGGAAAATTTGTCCACCGTGGGTATGTCCACAAAGGATTAAATCTATTCCTTTTGTTGTTTCAAGTTCTTTTATATATTTTGGTTGGTGAGCTAATAAAACAGTTGGAAAATCTGTTGTTTTTTCTAAAGCTTTATTAATATCTGGTTCATAAGCGCCACCATATCTAAATCCAAATCTATCATAAACTCCACAAAGATAAAAACCTTTATCTTTTTCACCTATATAAACATTTTCATTTTCTAAAGTTTTTATTCCCAAAGAGTTTACATAATCAATTATTGGTTTAACTCCATGGAAATATTCATGATTTCCAACTATAAAATAAGTTCCATATTTTGATTTTATATTTTTAAGTTCATTAAGTGCAGGTGCTGCAAACTCTAATTTTGTATCTACTAAATCGCCAGTGATTACAACAATATCACCATTTAAAATATTTATTTTTTCAACAAGTTCTTTTATAAACTCTTTATTTATTAATCCACCAATATGAATATCGCTTATTTGAATAATGGTGTAGGGTAGGGCTAAGTTGTTTATTTTTACATCTACAAGTTCAAGTTCAATATTTCTAGCATTATCAATAGCTTTAGCATTAGTTGCAAGAACTAAAGATATTGCACCAATGTCTAAGCCTTTTTTGAAAAATTCTCTTCGATTTTTTGTATATTTTGTTTTAGAAATTCCAAATGAGATGATTTCATGTAATAAAGTGATTATAAATGTTAAGAAAATCACCCCAATTGGTAAAGAAAGGAGAAAATAGAGCCAGTTTGGCACTACTGGAAAATATCTAGCCATTGGGTATAAAATTACCCCAAAAAAAGTAATATATAAAGTTAGGCTAAGATATTTTTTGGTCTTATAATTAAAGTCAAGTTTATTTATAAGACGCTTTTTTATTATCAAAGTTTGAAAAGCAAAAACAATAATAAAAAAAGAAAAAAATATTATGAAATTCATGTGGGATTGTAAACTTTGTTGGTTAATGAAGGTTAAATGAGTTGTGTAGATTTTATGTAATTTTGAAATTAAGAGAAAATAACTAAGAAATAGCTACTTTCTTAATTCCATTAATTAGGTTTTTAATCTCTTCTTTTGTTTGTGAAAAGTGAATAGAGATTCTAACCCAACCTGGTCGATTATTCATATCTAATTTTTCAATTCCAAGTAAATCATGCCCATATGGACCTGCACATGAACATCCTGCTCTTGTTTGGAAATTATCTTCTAAAGATAAACGATTACATAAATCATAAGGACTTAAACCTTTTATATTAAAAGAGACAATTCCTATATTAGGAACTTCTTGATTTCCATAAATTTGACAATTTGGAATTTCTTTTAGTTCATTAATAAAATACTCTTTTAACTCATTTTTTCTATCTTTTATAAAATCAAAACCAATTTCATTTCTTAGTTGATAAGCAAGAGAAGCACGTATAAATTGTAAAATAGGTGGAGTTCCTGCATCTTCTCTTATTTCTATATCTTTTTGATAAAGTTGTAAATCTTTATTTACATACTCAACTGTTCCACCACCTGCAAAAGAGGGTGGAATAGAAGTATCTATTAAATCTTTTTTGATAATTAATAATCCACAAGAAGCAGGACCTCCTAGAAGTTTGTGGGGAGATAAAACTAAAGCATCATAAAGTTCACAAGGTACATTTATATATGGACTAGAAGCTGCTGCATCAAATAAAACTTTCGCACCATAATGTTTTAACAGTCTTGAAATTTCTTCATAGGGAGTGATTATTCCAGAGACATTTGAAGCAATACAAAAACAACCAATTATTTCTCTATGGGCATTTTCTTGTAAAGTCTCTTTTAATTGAACGAGGTCAACTAAACCATCATTTGTAAGTCTGATTCTTTTTACTTCACATAATGCTTCCCTATAACTTACCTCATTTGAGTGGTGTTCATAAGGTCCAACAATTATTAGAGGAAGTTTCTTTTTAGCTACGGTTATTCCAAATCTTTTAATTGTTGCAGGTGGAATATATATTCCTAATAATTCTTGAAATTTTTTTATAGCAGCAGTTGTTCCACAGCCGCTTGGAAGTATTGCAAACTCATCATTTAATTCTAAACATTTTGCTAAATTTTTTCTTGCAAGTTCATAATAATTTGATGTTGTATCAGAATTTGATGCCTCTTTTGAGTGGGTATTTGCATAGGTTTCAAGAACATCAAAAATTCTATTTTCTATTTGTCTAAATGCAAGTCCCGAAGCTGTATAGTCAAAATACTCTTTTTTATTTTTTCCAATAGTGTTGTATTTAATAAAATTTAATATATCTGTATTTTTATTGAAAAAAGGTCTAAAAATATCTTTATCCATGTTTATTTGCTCATTATTAATTCGATGTAGTTATTAAGATTATAATTTTATATTATTTTAGATAAGAGAGTCATAAGAGAGCTTATACAAGGAGTTATAATAGATACCTTTTAGTATCTATTACACTTTTTTAAATCATTAAAGATTAGATTTCTTTACAATTCCATTCAGGATAGTTTCTTCTAATAAATTCATTTAATTCAATTTCAGCTTTTGAATAAACTTTTTTATTTTCTTCTAATTTTGCAAAACCTTCAACAGAAGATATAATCATACCTGCACCCACTGTTGAATTATTGTATTTATCAATAATTATAAAACTTCCAGTGTATCTATTTTCATGGTATGGATCAACTGCAATTTCTCTATCAAGTGATATTGTACATTTTGCGATGTCATTTAAAGCTAACTCAGTTGCATCAACTTCATCAAATGTATTAATATTCTTTTTAAATTCAATGTGATTAAATGCACCATTGATTACAGATGTTGCTCTTTTAATTACATAATTTTGATTTAGTTTCATTGGAGTTTCATCCATCCAAACTACCATACAAGATAGGTGATTTGATACTTTTGGAATATCTCCTGATTTAACTATCATATCACCTCTTGAAATATCAATTTCATCTTCTAAAGTGATAGTTGTAGCCATTGGAGCAAATGATTTTTCTATTGTTTCAACAGTTTCATCTTTTCCAATAGGTCTTAAATCTTTAACATCATTTGATACTATTGATTTAACTCTACTTGTTTTTCTTGATGGTAAAACTGTAATTTCATCACCAACTTTGATTTCACCACTTGCAATTGTTCCGGAAAATCCTCTAAAATTTAAGTGAGGTCTTAATACATATTGAACAGGAAGTCTAAATGATGAAGACTCTTGTTTATGAATAGGAACATTGTCTAATAATGGCATTAAAGGAAGTCCTTTATACCAAGAACATTTTGGTGAAATAGTTAAGATATTATCACCATCAAGTGCCGAAATAGGTATAAACTCTATATTTAAATCATTGTGATGAGGTAAAAATGAAATAATATCATTGTAATCTCTTTTGATTTTTTCAAATACTTCTTGGCTAAAATCTACTAAGTCCATTTTGTTAATTGCTACGATTAGGTTTTTAATTCCTAAAAGTGACGCAATATATGAGTGTCTTTTAGTTTGAGTTAAAATCCCTTGTCTAGCATCAATTAAGATAATCGCAACATCAGCTGTTGAAGCACCTGTTGCCATATTTCTTGTATATTGCTCGTGACCTGGAGTATCAGCTATGATGAATTTTCTTTTATCTGTTGAGAAAAATCTATAAGCAACATCAATAGTAATACCTTGTTCTCTCTCAGATGCAAGTCCATCAACTAAAAGTGCTAAGTCGATTTTATCACCAGTTGTTCCAACTTTTTTACTATCTTTTTCAATAGCTGCTAATTGGTCTTCAAAAATCATTTTTGAATCATATAATAATCTTCCAATTAAAGTTGATTTTCCATCATCTACACTTCCACAAGTGATAAATCTTAGGATTTCTTTGTTTTCGTGTTCTTTTAAATATTGTTCAATATTTTGTGAAATTAAATCTGATTGATGTGCCATCTTAAAAATACCCCTCTTGTTTCTTTTTCTCCATTGATGCATCACCATCAGAGTCTATAAGTCTTCCTTGTCTCTCACTTGTTGTACAAATAAGCATCTCTTGAATAATTTCAGGAAGTGTTGTTGCAGTTGAATTTACTGCTCCTGTTAATGGATAACATCCTAAAGTTCTAAATCTTACAGTCTCTTTTTTAGCTGTTTTTCTTAACTCTTCAGGCATTCTCTCATCATCAACCATGATTTTAGCACCCATATAATCTACAACTTCTCTCTCTTTTGCAAAATATAAATCAGGAATAGAGATATTTTCTAAATAGATATATTGCCAAATATCAAGTTCTGTCCAGTTTGATAATGGGAAAACTCTAATAGATTCACCTTTTGTATGTCTTCCATTGTAGATATTCCAAAGTTCAGGTCTTTGATTTTTTGGATCCCATCTATGGTTTTTATCTCTAAAAGAGTAAATTCTCTCTTTTGCTCTTGATTTCTCTTCATCACGTCTAGCTCCACCAAATACAGCATCAAACTGTTGGATGTTTAACATATTTTTTAAACCCTCAGTTTTCATAATATCTGTATGAAGTGCAGAACCATGAGTAAAAGGAGAGATATTCATCTCAGCACCTTTTGGGTTAGTATAAACAATAAGTTCCATACCAACTTCTTTTGCTCTTTTATCCCTAAACTCAATCATCTCTTTGAATTTCCATGTTGTATCAACATGAACTAAAGGTAATGGAGGAGGTGCAGGATAAAATGCTTTTTGTAAAAGATGTAACATAACAGAAGAGTCTTTTCCAACACTATATAACATTGCTGGATTTGAAAATTCTGCTACAACTTCTTTCATAATATGCATTGATTCTGCTTCTAGTTGTTTTAGATGTGTTAATCTATTTTGGCTTATTTGCATTTTTTCCCTTTCTTATTTTATTTTTTGTGTAAACCACACTCTTTATGTTCTGGGTTTTCCCACCACCATCTTCCTGCTCTTATATCTTCGCCTTCTTTAATAGCTCTTGTACAAGGAGCGCATCCGATACTTGGGAATCCTTTGTCATGAAGTTTATTATAAGGAACTTTATTTGTTTTTATATAATCCCAAACATCTGATTCTTGCCAGTTAATTAAAGGATTTACTTTTATTACTTTGAAGTTTTCATCCCATTCAACTAAAGGCATATCAACTCTTGTAACACTTTGAGCGGCTCTTAGTCCAGTTACCCAAACTTCAACATCTTTTAATGCTCTTTTTAAAGGCTCAATTTTTCTAATATTACAACAGGTTTTTCTATTTTCAATACTTTCATATTGTCCATTTACACCTTGAGTTTGATATAACTCTTGTACTTTTTCACTGTTTGGGAAAAATACATCAATTTTTACACCATATTTTAAATTTGTTGCATCCATAACATCATAAGTTTCAGGGTGTAATCTTCCTGTGTCTAATGTAAATATTGTTGCATTTTTGTCTTGTTTTAAAATAATATCTGTTAAAACTTGGTCTTCTGCTGCTAAGCTTGAACTCAAAGCTACACTTTTAAATTTTGTTAAAAAATATTCAATTACTTCTTGTGTAGTTTTATTTTCTAAATCTTTATTTATATTTTCTATTAATTCTTTATTACTCATTTTATAACCTAAATTTGATAATCAACTACTGGTTCTTTTACTCTACCAAAAGATATTTTGTTCCAAGCTCTTTCGTGGAAGTAATATAAAGCCATTTTTGTAATAACTTCAATAGTACCTATTGAAGCAGCCATTACTAAATTTCCTGTAATAAAGTATGAAACTATTATTGTATCAATTGTTCCAACTGTTCTCCATGAGATAGCTTTTACAACGGATCTATATGGTTTTTCGTGCATTTCTTTCCTTTTATCGATAAAGAGTATTTCTACTCTTCATCATAATCATATAAACCAGAACTTAGGTATCTCTCACCAGTGTCACATAAAATTGTAACAATAGTTTTACCTTTGTTTTCTGGTCTTGCTGCAACTAAAGAAGCTGCATAAATATTTGCTCCAGCAGAAATACCAACTAATAATCCTTCAGATTGAGCAATTTTTCTTGAAGTTGCGATTGCATCATCATTTGATACTTGTAATACTTCATCATAAATTTTTGTATTTAAAACATCTGGTACAAACCCAGCTCCAATTCCTTGAATTTTATGAGGTCCTGGTTTTCCACCACTTAATACAGGTGATGCTTCAGGCTCAACTGCAATAATTTGGATATTTGGATTGTGAGCTTTTAAAACTTCACCTGTTCCAGTGATTGTTCCACCTGTTCCAATAGCAGCTACAAAAATATCAATTTTCCCATCTGTATCTGCTAAAATCTCTTTTGCAGTTGTAAGTCTGTGAATTTCAGGGTTTGCTGCATTTGCAAATTGTTGAGGAATAAAAGAGTTTGGTGTATTCTCTTGTAATTCAACAGCTTTTTCAATAGCACCTTTCATACCTTTTTCCGGAGCAGTTAATACTAAATCAGCACCTAAAGCTTTTAATAATCTTCTTCTTTCAATACTCATTGATGAAGGCATTGTAAGAATTAATTTAATTCCTAAAGCAGCACATACAGAAGCTAATGCAATTCCAGTATTTCCACTTGTTGGTTCAATTACAGTTGTATCTTTTGTGATAAGTCCAGCTTTTAAAGCTGTGTTTATCATGTTTGTTCCAATTCTATCTTTTACTGAATGTGATGGATTCATAAATTCACATTTACCTAAAACAGTTGCTCCACTTGCGTTACTTGCACCTTGTAATTTTACTAAAGGTGTGTTACCGATTAATTCTGTTATGTTATTTGCATATTTCATTTTGTTTTCCTTTATATACTGTAATGTAAAAATTCGTTGTATTTTTCTTGATATTCATCTAGTTTATCTAAAGTCACATCAAAGATTTTTTTCATACTATTTTTCGATTCATCAAAAAAGATATTTAAGATTGGATTTTCAGCTTTTGCGTCAATTATCTTAATATCATCTTCCAAAGCGATTAAAATATCAACTATTTTAATCTCTTTTGCACTTTTAGCAAGAATATATCCACCCCTTGCACCTCGTATACTTTTTACAAGTTCTGCTCGTCTTAACTTACTTAAAAGTTGCTCTAAGTAATTTTGAGGGATATTTGCGTTTGCCGAAATATCCTTTATTTGCATTGGACTATCTTCTTGATGCTTACTTAACTCGTACATGGCAGTTAAGCCATATACACCTTTTGTTGAAATTAATGGCATCTTATTAATTTCTTAATTTAATGCTTGATTTAAATCTTCAATTAAATCAGCTGTGTTTTCTAAACCAATAGAAAGTCTAACAGTTACTGGATTAACTCCCGCTTTTGCCAACTCTTCTGGACTCATTTGAGAGTGAGTTGTTGATGCTGGATGAGTAATTAAAGATTTGCTATCTCCAATATTTACAACAACACTAAATAGTTTAACACTATCAATAACTCTTTTTGCTTCTTCAAAAGATTCAACATCAAAAGAGATAAGACCAGATGCTTTTCCACCTTTGAAATATTTTTGTGCTTTTGCATAATATTTGTTTGATGTTAATCCTGGATAATTTACAGATTTTACTTTTGGATGAGATTCTAAGAATTTAGCAACCTCTAAAGCATTATCTGAATGTCTATCAACTCTTAATCCTAAAGTCTCTAAAGTTTGAATTAATAACCAAGAGTTATGTGGAGATTGAGTTGCTCCAATATCTCTTAAAAGTGATAATCTCACTCTTAAACAAAAGTTAGGAAGTGGAACATCTGTATAAACTAATCCATGATAAGATACATCAGGAGTTGTAAAATGTGAATATCTATTTTCATTTGCTTTGAAAAATTCAGCTAATCCATCTCTTTCAACGATTATCCCACCAAGTGCAGTTCCTTGACCATTTGTATATTTTGAAGTTGAATGAACAACAACATCAACTCCCCATTTAATTGGATTAAATAAAGCAGCACTTGCAACTGTATTATCACAAATAGTTAAAACACCATGTTTTTTTGCAATCTCAACTACTTTTTCTACATCAGGAATAGCAATTTGAGGGTTTGATAATGATTCAAAATAAATAGCTTTTGTTTTATCATCAATTAATGATTCTAAATCAGAAGCATCGTCACTCTTAAATACTTTTGCACTAATTCCAAATCTTTTCATAGTGTAAGTGAATAATGTAACACTCCCACCATATAATTTATCAGAAATAAGAATATTATCACCAGCTTCAGCCACATTTGCGATTGCAAAAAATGATGCAGCTTGTCCTGAAGATGTACAAATAGCAGCAGCTCCACCCTCAAGTGCAGCAAATCTTTGCTCTAAAACATCTGTTGTAGGGTTTGTTAATCTTGTATAAATAGGTCCAAGTTCTTTAAGTGCAAATAAATTTGCAGCATGTTCAGAATCTCTAAAAGCATAAGCTGTTGTTTGAGCTATTGGAACGCTCATTGAGCCATAACCTTCTTTTTTGTTATAACCAGCGTGAATTGCGATTGTCTCTTTTTGCATTTTTTCCCTTTCTTATTTTTGTTCATTTTCTTTATATGTTGAAATTATAGAACATTTTTTTATTAATGTCAAGTAATTTAATCACAATTAATATAATACCCTTTAAATAAGGAGAGTTTAACTAACTTGATTAAATCTATCAAGATTATATCAGATGATTAAGAAAATTTAAGTAAAATACCAATAAATCATTATTCTAGGAAGTTTTAATTATGGAAAAACAGAACATTTTTGAGCAAATAATAGTAGATAAAAATGAAGAAAAATTTTTTGAAATTTTCAAAAATGAGACAATAAAA
>JAQUIV010000004.1 GCA_028681275.1 Aliarcobacter sp. | reverse complement strand
TTAAATTATGAAAATATGAAAAATATCAAAGATGGTTCGATTTTATTAAATCTTGGTCGAGGTGGAATTATAAATGAGTCTGATTTAGCAAAAATCATTGATGAAAAAGAGATTTATTGTGGAATTGATGTGGTTTCAGTTGAGCCAATTTTAGAAGATAATCCACTTTTAAAAGTAAAAAATAAAGATAGACTTTTATTAACTCCACATATTGGTTGGGCAAGTGTTGAAGCTAGAAATAAACTTGTGCAAATGGTGGCTAAAAATATTAGAGATTTTCTAAATTAAAAATCTCTAATCTATCTCTTCCATTTTCCTTTGCTTTATATAGGGCTTTGTCTGCGTATTGAAGCATTTCTGTGATAGTTTTATTTGAGGTATTTAAGTAAGCACCAATAGAAATGGTAACAATTTCTTTATTATCATTTTCTATGTGTTCAATATTTAATTTTCTAATATTTTTTAGAATTTTATTAGAAATTTGTATCATCTCTTTTTGATTATTTACTATTATAAAAACACAAAACTCTTCGCCACCTAATCTAAAAGATTTATCATCTTTTTTTTCTAAAGTATTATTAATGGTTCTTGCAACTTTTTGAAGTGTAATATCACCCATATTATGACCGTAAAAATCATTATATTTTTTAAAATTATCTATATCTAAATAAAGAATAGCTGTAAATTTATTTTCATTTATATTTAAAATCTCTTTCGAAAGTTCATCAAAAGCTCTTCTGTTATAGATTCCTGTTAATGGGTCAATTTTATTTATAAATTCAAGTTTTTCTACATATATATTAATTTGTCCTAAAAGTTTAGAAAAAGTTTTAGCTAAAACACCTATTTCATCTGAACGATTTATTGCAGGAATTTCATCAATTTTTAATTTTGATAAATCATTTGATATAAATGATGATAATTGATTTAGTGGATTAGTTATTCTATTTGAAAGAATATTGAGTATAAAAATTGAGAAAACAAGTGAAATAACAAATTCAATTAATATATTGTAAATAATATTTTTTTGAATATTAGATACCTCAGATATATCAAATATCATTTTTAAATTTCCACCATTTTTATTATCTGTTTTTAAATTTAAAACTAAAATCTTTTTTTGTAAATCAACAAAAGTATCTTCATGGTTTAAATAATCACTATATTTATTTGAATATTGAGTATTTAAAAGTATATTTCTTTTATATTCATCTAGTGCATCTTGTGAACGTTTTATCAAAAATTCAATTTTTATTTTGTCTTCTTGGGAATTATTTAATTTTAAAGATAAAGATTCTATTTTTTTATCTATCTCTTTTTCAAAATTTTCAGGATAAATATCTCTCCATATCTCTTTTAATTCTTTATCATAATTTACTCTAAATAATGACAAAGATTCGTCAGTAATTCCTTCTGCTTTTAAATATAATAATTTACTATTTCTCTGAAGTTCATTTATAAACATTGGTAGTTGGACATTTGCATAATTATTTCCAGAAATTGAAAGGGAAAAAGTATTTACGATTGAATAAGATGCTGATTTATGAAAAGAACTAACATACTTTATATAATTATCCAATTGATTAATATATTGTCTGTAAGATAGTCCAATTAGTAATAAAAAAATTAGTATTAAATGTGATAAAAATATCTTATTTTTTAAATTTAAATTCATAATTTATTTGAAAATATCAATAATAGGAGTTGCGCAAGTTCCATTTTTACAAATATCAGAATATCCCTCATGGCATTGATAACATTTGTTTATTTCTAAAGAGATGTGAGTTTTACTAATATCATTTCCGGCTCTATCGTAAGTTCCATAAATAGGTTCACCATCAATATGTTCTGTAACAAATACTATATTTTGGTCTTCATAAATAGCAACTGCTGTTACTCCATCAGTGTATGGACCATGATTTTTATATTGTTCAATTTTTTCTTTTGGAACAAAGATATTTAATTTTGTTCCCTCTCCATTGTTTATCCAGTTATACATTTTTACTGTTTCTTGCAAAAAAAGTGGTGTCTCTTTTGGTAAAATTACATTTTTTCCTGGAATTACACTTTGTTTTACAAGAACCATTTCATTTATATTTTTTGGAAAAGTTGCCAACGATTGGGCATTTAGTAAAGAAGTAAATAAAACTAAAAAAAATAAATTATAAATAAGAACTCCTTATTAAAATGTTATTTTATTATATCTAAAAAAAACTTCTTAATTTTTCTAAAGAAAGAAAATCTACTTTTCTTCTTTAGTTTTTCATTTACATCAGCTCTTAAAGCTTGAAGATTTTTAGGTTCATAAAGAGATTCTTTTGATATTTCCATTACTCTTTTTCCCCTAAATAATTTTGAAGTTCTTTTACTGCTTCTTCATTTTTGATGATAAATTTAATCTCAATTCTTCTTGAAGCATCTTTATCTTCAACTCCATCTTTGTATATTAAATCTGAAGATGATTTTCCACTTGAACTTACATATTTATTTAATAAATCTTTATTTATACTATTTGATTCATATAAAAACTGCATAACTTCTAAAGCTCTTTGTTGAGAAAGTTGTAAGTTACTTAAATATGTACCATCACTGTTTGTATGTCCTTCAATAGTGATTCCATGGATATATTTTCTAATCTCTTTATCTTCAAGTAGAGTAGAAATATATTTTTTTAGTACAACATCAAGCTCTTTTTTTGAGCTATCTTTTAGTTTATATGCATTTTGGTCAAATAAAATATTTGAAGAGAATTTTATAGCTCCACTTTTTTCATCTATATTTATAGATTTTCCTAATTTCTCTTTTAGTTTTTTGATAACATTTAGTTTTATTCCAGTTAAAGTTTTGATTTTAGCTTTTGTAATATCAAACTCTTCAACGGTTTTTTGGTGAGCTTTTTCTTGCTCAAGTAATTTATTTATTAAAACATTAAGTTCACTATCTTTTAGAGTGATTGTATTTTTAGTGTTTTCAAGCTCTGTTGTTTGTTCTTTGTCTTTTATTTCATAAGCTAATAAAACATCTTTTAATTTTTGCAATTCACTATTAGTTAAATTAATAGTTTCATTTGATTTTGATAACTGAGTTGATAACTCTGTTTTTTCATCTTCAAGTTTTTTTATTAAAGTATTTAATTTATCTAAAACTTCATTTTTATTTGTCAACTCTTCTTGACTTTGATTTAAAGCTAATTTCTCTTTTTCTAAATTATTTTGAGTAAAAATATATTTTATTACAATAGCTCCAAGAACTAAAATAAATACAAAAAGTAAACCAGCCATTAAATCTGCATAAGAAATCCAGAAGTTTTCATCATTTTTTTGTTCTTTATTGTACATTTATGGCTACTTTGATAGTTCTTTAAACTCTGTTAAATCTTCTATTATTTTTACTGTTTGTTGGTCTATTGATTCAAGTGAATTTTGTAATTTATCTGCAAATTTAGTATCGTATTCATCTAAACCTTGTTTAAATTTCCATTCGATTTTTTCCATATCACTTTTCATTGTTTCAATACTTTTCACAATATTTGAATAAATTGCTTTTAGGTTATCTGAACTTAGATTATCTAAATGAGAATTTAATTTTCCAATACTATTATTTAAAAGTTGAGCACTAAGAGTATAAGAATCTTTTTGTTGTTCAAAACTTCTAATTGTTGTACTCATATTTAAAGTCATATCTTTTAACATTGTTGATAATTTTTCGTTATTATCAATATTTTCACTAATTTTTGTAGATAAAATTAACTCTTTTTTTAGAATTTCATCAAGAATTTCAACTCTTTTTTCTATTAAAAGATTGATATTATCCATCATATTACTTGAAGTTAATTTTTCAAAAACTTCTGACATTTTAGAGAAATTATCAAGATTACTTTTTATATGAATTGATTCAATATCAATTCTTGTCCAGAAAAATGATTTAGTTGATTCTTTGATTAAAAAAGCATCATGTTCAAATCTACTCATTCCAATTTTTTCAAAAAAAGTCCACCAAATTGATAAAAATATTCCATAAATTGAAACATAAAACGCTGTTCCAACTCCACCTAAAAGTAGTGAAATCTCTTGTTCAAGTGCTGTTGTAGTTCCAGTTGAAAAATCAGGCATACTTAATGCAATTGATATAAAAGTTCCTAAAATACCAAGTGTTGGGAAAATTCCTGAAGCTATTGAAGAGAAGTTTGTATTTCTTAGATTGCTTGTATAATCTTGTAAAAAATCATCAACACTTCCATTTGCTTTAGTAGTATTATCAATAGTTAATAAATTATTATCCACATAATCTTTTAAAGAAAAAAACATACTTTCATGTTGAGTTTTAAATTTGCATGAAACATAATAAGCATTATGTTTTACGAAAAATAGGTAGATAAAATAGATAAATCCTATTAGAATTACACTATGAATTTCTACTTTTAATGGTAATTTCCCTAAATAGCATAAAATTATTATTGCAAGTAAAGCACTTGGGATTGTAAGTAAAATAAATATTCTAGACATTGGTTTACAAGTTGTTTGAAACTTTGTTCCTAAATCTATAAAATTGTCACTTGATAACATAAATATTCCTTATAATAACGGATTTAAATTAATGTGGAAGTTTAGCATATTTATTATTTTATAACATAAAATTTGGGATTTAAGCTTGGATATTTTAAATTATTTTGCGAATTTATAAGAATTAAAGGGTAAAATAATGCAATTATGGAAATGGGGAATTATATAAAACAATGATAAAAAAAGTGTTGCCTTTATTATTAATATTCACAACTAGTTTATTTATGTATGCATCTACAAAACCTGAATTAGAATTAGTATCAACTAATCCAAAAATTGAAGAGTTAAAATTAGTAAATTCATATCCTTTTTCTGCAGGACAAAAACTTGCTGAAGAACTACCTAAAAGAGTTAATAAACCAATAGTTTATACTAAAGAAGAGTTAAAATATATTGAAGAATTAAAACAAATAAGTATGGAAGAGTTCGATAAGGCTGATGAAAAAAAACAAACAAAAGTTGAAGCTCTAAAACCTGTAAAAATTGAAAAAACAGATGAATTAATAGAATCTAGCCAAGAGATTGAAAAAGATGAGAAGATAGAAAAACCGACTTTTCAAAAAGAAGAACCAAAGGTAGACAAAGTAGAAAAAATTGAAAAAATTGAAAAAGTGCCAACCAAAAAAGTTGTTGAAATAAAAGAGATAAAAAAAGACAACTCTTCTAATCTTTTAACAAATGTAGCTTCATATGAACAGATTTTAATTGAAGTTGATTCTGTAAGTAATTTGATGACAGTAAAAGGAAAAGTTGATAATCAATTAAAAGATTTAAAAACATATAAAGTATCAACAGGAAAAGATGATGTAAAAAAACCTTTTGGTGCTGGAAAAGTGACTAAAATTTCGTTAAATCCTATTTGGTACCCAACTGCTGATACAATAAAAAGTTTTAAAAAAAGAGGAATAAATCTTCCTTCAATGGTTCTTCCAGGTGATAAATACAACTATATGGGCGCTGCAAAAATAAATTTAACCCATGAAGTTGATGGAAAAAATACATTTAGAATACATGGAACCTTAAATGAAAAAACAATAGGAACAAACGAATCAGCTGGATGTATTAGAATGAAAAATGGCGAAGTTTTACAACTAGCAACTTTTTTAAATCAATTTGCAAATCTGAAAAGTTTGAATGATGTTAAAGTTATTTTGAAATAAGAAATATAAAAAAGAGAAATCATGAATAACCCAAGAGAAAAACTACTAGAAGTCGCTTTTAATGAGATTTACCAAAATGGATATACAGCAACTTCAATAGATAAAATTTTAAAACAAGCTTCAATGAACAAAGGTTCTATGTATCACTTTTTTAAGTCAAAAAAAGAGTTAGGACTTGCTGTTGTAAATGAAAGAATAAATTCTTACATAGAAGATAAATATGGAGTTTTACTGAAATATGAAAAAAATATTTGTGAGGAACTCTTAAAATTAATAAAAGATAGAAAAAATTTTGATTTTACTTGTGGATGTAAATTAAATAATCTTATGCAAGAGTTATCTCCTATTGATGAAGATTTTAAAGTAGCTTTAGAAAAAGTATATATTAGATTTGAAAATATTATTGAAGAAGTTTTAAATAAAGCCATAAAAAAAGGTGAAATAAAACATAATGATACAAAAGCTTTAGCTATGTTTGTAGTGGCTTCAATAGAAGGATGTTTAGGAACTGCAAAAAAATCACAAGATGGAAATTATTTTCAAACTTGTATCTCTCAATTAGAACTATTTTTAAACTCTTTAAAATAAATCATAATTTTCTTTTTTAATCTTGACTAATTAGTTAAGATTTTGTTATAGTTTTACTTGACTGATTAGTCAATAAAATTAAAGGATTTAAAATGCCTTATATAAATGTAAAACTAAATGCAAAAGAAAGTGATGAATTAAGAGAAAAAATTGTCGATATTGTGTTAGAAAATACAACAACTATTTTAAATAAAAAAGCAGATGTAACTTCTGTTTTAGTTGAGTTTGTTCCACAAAATAATTGGAGTGTTGGTGGAAAAAATTGTGTTACTTTTTATTTGGATATAAAAATCACAAAAGGTACAAATACAAAAGAGCAAAAAGCAAACTATATAAAAAAGTGTTATAACGACTTTCAAGGATTATTAAGAGAAATAACTCCTGCTAGTTATATTGTAATAGATGAAGTAGATGGAGATTCTTGGGGATTTGAAGGATTAACACAAGAGTACAGATATATTCAAAGTAAAATCTTATGAGTAAAGCATTAATTATTATAGATATTCAAAATGATTATTTCCAAGGTGGAAATTGTGAGTTGGTAAATCCAATGGAAGCTAGTTTAAAAGCAAAAGAGTTATTGGAATATTTTAGAAAAAATTCTATGCCAATATTTCATGTTCAACATATAAATTTAAGAGAAGGTGCAAAATACTTTTTACCAAATACAAAAGGTGTAAAAATACATGAAAATGTAAAACCACTTGAAAATGAAATCATCATAGAAAAAAACTTTCCAAATAGCTTTTTAAAAACAAAGCTAGAAAATGAACTTAGAACACAAAATATAAAAGAGTTAGTAATCTGTGGAATGATGAGCCATATGTGTATAGACTCAACCACAAGAGCAGCTTTTGATTTAGGATTTGATTGTACCGTTGTGCATGATGCTTGTACAACAAAAGATTTAGAATTTTTAGGAAAAAAAATCAAAGCAAATGAAGTTCATAACTCTTTTATGTCTGCACTTGGGAGTTTTTTTTACGAAGCTTATAAAAGTTGAAGATATTTTAAAATAATAGTTTTGTATAAATAAACCTTCCCTTTGTCCTTTTGGAGACTTTTTTTAACCTAAATAACAGTTTAATTTAAGAATTCCTTAAATAAGTGATTGATTTAAGCTTCCTTTTAACATTAATAGGACTATACTGACTTGTCTTAAGATAGACACAAAGGAAAGAATTATGAAACAAGGTAAATTTTTAAAAGCAGCAGTAGTTGCTACCGTTTTAATCGTAAATACAGTTCCTCTTCTAGCAACAGAAGTTCCAAACACAACAAAATCTGAATCTACTATTGGAGAAAAGATTGATGATACCGTTATTACTACCCAAGTAAAAATGGCATTAATGAAAGATTCTTCAACAGCTACTTTAGGAACAGATGTTACAACTACTAATGGTGTTGTACTTCTTCAAGGTACTGTTCAGGATAATACTGAAAGAGATATGACTACAAAAGTTGCGGCATCTGTTCAAGGAGTTAAAAGTGTTCAAAATGAGATGAAAGTAATTAATGAACAAACAAGCACCGTAGGGGAAAGGCTTGAAGATTCAGCTATTACTACAAAAGTAAAAATGGCATTAACTTTACATGCTGCAACTGGAGCTTTAAGAACTTCTGTTACAACTACTGATTTAGTAGTTACTGTTAGTGGAAAAGCTAAAAATAAAGCTGAAAAAGAACTTGTAAGTAAAATTGTTGAAGATGTTGAAGGTGTTAAAAAAGTTATTAACAATATGACAGTTGAATAATAATATTAGTATACTTGAACATAGTGATGAGAGTAAATCAAAACTAGTTACTCCATGTTTAATAAGAGTTCCCTTCTTAATTAAAAAAGGATTTAGAATGAATGATAAAGAACTATATCAACAAGAAAAACAGGCTGAATTAGATAAGTATGAAGTAAATTTACGCGAACTAAAAAATTTAACTTCTGAATTTGATGCGGATGCCAATAGAAAATTAGATAAGCAAATAGAAAGCGCAGAATTAAAGATAAAAGAAGCAAAAACAAAATTAGAAGCATTCTGCAAAGCTAGAAAAGAAGAATTCGAAGCTGATAAAAAAGCTATTGATGAAACTTTTATTGCAATAAATACTCATTTAGCAATGAGTTAGTGTTATTAAAAAAAATTTCAACCTCCTAAAATGAAACGAAACAATAACTCTATTTGAGGGTATATTATTTTACCCTCAATATTTTTTTATCTTACATAACTCCTTAACTCAAACTATGATACCATCCCAAATGAATAAAAAATACCAAATACTAAAAGATATTTTCGGTCACGAGCATTTTAGAAGTTTCCAAGAAGAGGTTGTTGATACGATTCTTGCTAAACAAGATGTTTTGACGATTTTGCCAACAGGTGGCGGAAAATCACTTTGTTATCAGCTTCCAACTTTACTTATGAATGGAACTACGGTTGTAATTTCCCCTCTTATTGCACTTATGCAAGACCAGATAAAAGCCCTTAATGATTTGAATATTAGTGCTGAAATGATAAGTTCTGCTACTTCAAATGATGAAAATAGTTTCACTTTACAAAAGCTTTTAAATGGGGAGTTGAAATTTATTTATGTTGCACCTGAAAGGTTCACTTCAAATGAGTTTGTTTCAGTTTTACAGCGAATAAATATAAACTATTTTGTAATTGATGAAGCGCACTGTGTAAGTGCGTGGGGACATGAGTTTAGGGCTGAATATAGAAATCTTGATAGATTAAAAAGATTTTTCCCAAATACATCAATTTGCGCATTTACTGCAACTGCCACAAAAAAAGTTGAAGCTGATATATCACAAAGTCTGAATTTACAAAACCCAAGACATTTTCGTGCAAAAACTGTAAGAGATAATCTTGATATAAAAGTTGAACCACGAATCGCAAATGGGAAAACTCAAATTTTAAACTTCCTAAAAACCCACAAAGGTTTATGTGGAATTATCTATACTTTTACAAGAAAAGAAGCAGAATCAACAGCTGAGTTCCTAAGTGAAAGTGGATATAGCGCAAAAGCCTATCATGCGGGACTTAGTAATGATAGAAAAAATGAAGTTTTTAATGATTTCGTATATGAAAAAATAGATATTGTAGTTGCAACTATCGCTTTTGGAATGGGAATTGATAAATCAAATATTCGTTTTGTAATTCACACATCTTTGCCTAAAACTCTTGAAAATTACTATCAAGAGATAGGTCGAGCAGGGCGTGATGGCGAAATGTCTTATGTTTACATGCTTTATTCAAAATCTGATGAGGTAAAAAGAAAAATCCAAATCGAAGAAGCTATTGATGATGGTTATAAGCAAACGGGACTTGATAAATTGGAGTTTATGTATAGATATTGTGTGAGCAATAATTGCCGTCATAAGATGATTGCTGGATATTTTGAAGATGAAATAGAAGTTTGTAAAACTTTGTGTGATAACTGTACAAAAGGTGAAGTGGAGCAGGTTGATGTGAGTGTTGAGGCTCAAAAACTTCTAAGTGCCATTTATAGAAGTGAACAAAGATTTGGATTAAATCATATTATTGATATTTTAAGAGGTTCGAAGAATCAAAAACTTTTAGAGTTTGGACATGATAAATTAAGTGTTTATAATCTAGGAGTTGATAAAAGTAAAAATGAATGGATTGCAATTGCTGATAAACTAATCGACATTCAAGCTTTGGTTTTAGGGGAATTTCGAGTTTTAAAAATTTCAAATTTAGGTTTAGAGATTTTAAAAGGCAAAGAAAAACTTTTTATTGATAGTGATAAATTAGGAATTACTTCAAAAATCCAAGAAGAAGAAACAGAACTAAGTTTTGATGAGTTAGTCTATGAAAGATTTAGAAACTTAAGAAGAGAAATAGCTTTAGAAAGCGAAGTTCCAGCTTATGTGATATTTGGGGATAAAACTTTAAAAGAGTTTGCAAATAAACTTCCAATTTCAAAAGAGCAAATGTTAGAAATAAATGGAGTTGGACTTGTAAAATATGAAAAATATGGAGAGAGTTTTTTGAATTTATCTAAAGAGATAAAAGAGGAATTTAAAGAAAAACTTGAAAATAAAGAGCCATTAAAAAAACTTACAAAAACATATCTTGAAACTTTTGACCTTTTAAACGAGGGAAAAAGTGTAGAAGAAATTGCTCAAATTAGAGATTTAGGATTAACTTCAGTTCTGGGTCATATTACAGTTTTGACTGAACATGAAAAAATTTCAAAAGAGAAAAAAGAAGAACTTTTAAAACCGTTGGAAATTCCAGAAAATATAAAAATTTGGATAGAAGAGGGCTTAAAACTTGATAGTTTTAAAGAGTTAAGACAACATTTATATTTGTATGAATATTTAAAAAAAGAGTTATAAATTTTATTCATCACTAAACCATCTTCTATTGTAATCTTTTAAAGATTCAGGATAATATCTATGTTTTGGGATGTTATTTACAACAACGGCGATTATTAATAAAATAAAAGCCCCCGTTGTTACAGGAACTAAAACATATAAAAAACCTAATTCATGTATTTGTTCACTTCCAATAACTGCAATTAGCGCAGTTGCACCACCTGGTGGATGTAAAGTTAGGGTTAATTGCATTAAAAATATTGAAGTGGCAACGGCAAAAGCTGAACAAAACAGAATATTTCCAGAAAATAGTTTGAAAGAAATAACTCCGATAATTGCAGATATTATATGCCCACCAATAAGATTTCTAGGTTGTGCCAAAGGAGAATTTACAGCTCCATAAACTAACACAGCACTTGCTCCAAAAGAACCAATAACCAAAGTTAAATCTGTATCTTCTAAAATATCTCGATGAAAATATGAAATTGCAAGTATTCCTAAAAATGAGCCAATCCATGACCAAAAAAGGTTTGATTTTTCTAAAGGTTCAGAATTTGTTTTTTTGAATTGTTGTAAAAAAGTTTTCATGCTTCATGTTATCAAAAAATATTTTTTTGATAAATGATTTAAATCAAGGTAAATTATAAGAAGAAAATTCTTCTTATAAAATATTTAATTGGTGAGATAAATCAGCGGCAATTCTCTCGTAGTTTCTAACAGCTAAAAGTCTTTCTTGCCCTTTTTTACCAACTTGTGTAACTTCATCTTTTGACAGAGAAATTATATATTCAAGTTTTTTCTGAATTGATTCTTTATCAAAAGTTGTAAACCAAGCACTAACATTATCTTCAAAAATTGAAGCATTATTTTCATTGTCACTCATAATACAAGGAACGGCACTTGAGTAATAATCAAGCACTTTCATTGGAGTTGAACTATTAAATAAAGCAATATTTGGAAGTGGAGATAATCCAACATCAGCAAGTGCGATTAGTTCTAACAACTCTTTTCTTGTTTTTGCATCATAAATTTCAATGTTTTCTTTTAAATTCGGAAAATCAATTAATAGATGGTCCAAAAATTCTGGGTCTTTTGTAGAAATCATTAGTTTGAAGTTTGAATTATGAATATTGCTAAAAGCTTCTAAAATAGTTTCAAATTCTCTTAATTTATCCAATGTTCCAGCATAGAAAAATCTTTTTTCATTTCCCTCATGTTGAATATTTTCATGTAAAATATCAGGGTCAATTGCCGATGGAATAACAAAAGTTCTTGTTTTTACATCTTTGAAATGATCATCTTTCATTTGAAATGAAGTTGGAAGAAAAATATCACATTCATTTATTAGATTAACTTCCATAAAAGTTTGAATTTTATTGCTTATTACATCTAAAATTGATTTTTTATTGTTTGCTAAATCTGTTTCAAGTTTTGCAATTCTTTTTGGAAAAGAGAGTCTAAAACCAACTTTGAAGTTATATTTTGCTTTTTGTTTTAATACCTCTTTTAATAAATCAGTATTATTTCTAACAACTACAAATTGATATTCACTTAGATTTATTCCATGTTTTTCTAACTCTTCTAAAATATGATGTTTCGATTTTTCTGGAATAATGATTCTTCCATCTTCTTGTATTTCAATATCTTCTTTGTCTTTAGAAAAAAATGTTGTATTTATATCAAAATGTTTAGTTAAATATTTTTGGAATAATGGACCGATAAAACTATGGTCTGCATATTCATCTTGATCTGTAATATATAAAAATTTGCTCATTTTAAACTCCTTTAAAATTCTTTAAAAAAGTTTAACATTAAAGTGTCGCAACAAAAAAGCATTCTAGTTATTTTTTAGTAAAGTTTTCCAAATAAATCAACATGAGTTAGATAAACTCTCAAATCAAATTCAACTTGATGATAAGAGGGCATTACAAAAGTGCAAAGATTATAAAAAGCTTTGTCGTGATCTCTTTCTTTAAAGTGGGCAAGTTCGTGAACAACAATCATTTGTAAAAACTCTTCGGGCATATTTTTAAAAACTGAGGCAACTCTAATTTCATTTTTTGATTTTAGTTTTCCACCTTGAACCCTTGAAACTATCGAGTGCATTCCTAAAGCATTGTTGATTACATTTATTTTTCCATCGTACATTACTTTTGAAACTTGATATTTTTTGAAGTATTCATTTTTCAAATCCATCACATAAGAGTACAAAGTTTTATCATTTGTGTAAGTGTGAGCAGTTGGATATTTTGTTTTTATATATGAAGATAATTTTTCTTTTTCTATTAGAACTTTGATTTTATCTTGCAAATCTTTTGGGTAGTGGCTTATGTATTTCATGGGTGAATTATAACTTATTGTGTTGTAATGCTTCCTTTAGCTCATTTTTAATAATAATTTTAATCTATCATACTCTTTATTATCATCAGAATCTTGTTTTGTATTATTAGAGCTATTTTTCATCTCTTGAAGCATATTCGAAATATTACCAATTGTAGTATCAAAATCGGAACTAGAATTTGATGGTGAAGTTGTGCTATTTGAAGCTTTTTTTACTACTTCTCCAGTTATGTTTTTTTTAGCCTCTAATATTTCCAGTTCTAGTTTTTTAAGAGCTGCTTCAATATCTTTTATACTTATTTCTTTACCTGATTCTTTATCTTCTTTCATTTTTAGAATCTCTTTTAATCTATCTTCAAATGCTTTTATTTCTGCAACAGTAAGACCAGTTCTTAGAAGTGAAATAACATCTTCATAAAGGCTTTGAGTTGAACTTTTATACACAATTATTTCTTTTTCATCTATTTTTGGAGTCGTAGTTTGATTTGTTGATTTTGTAGAAGAAATTAAACTTTCAAAATCATCACTTTTTGCTTTTTCAACATTTGAAGTTCTATTTGAATTATCGTAAATGTCACTATTTGTTAAAGATGTTATTTCCATTTTAGTTTCCTATTTATTAGAATTTTATAACTGTAATTCTTATTATACTTTTTTGGCGTCACAGATGGTGTCACGGAATAAAGAAATTATATTATTTAAACAAGTAAAATTTTTGGTGGGATGTAATAAGATCAAAAGTGAGTTTGGGTGTTTAATAAAAAGAAGAGTTTTAAATCTCCTCTTTTATAGCCTCTAAATCTTTGATTTTTTCTAAATATTGCTCTTTTTTTGAAGTTACAAATTTGATTCTATCTTCGTTTAATTCTAAATATTGCTCTTTTGAGTATTTTACAATTTTAAATAAATAGTTTCTTTTTGAAGTTAAGAAATCTTCGATTTTTTCAAATCCAAAATTTGCTTTTAGTTTTGCAACAATCTCATCTTCTCTTGGATGTTGAATTGAGAATTTTGAAGGTTCTTTTTTATATAACTCTTCTGATTCTAAAATTTGTTGTTCAAAGTGAGCAATAGTTGCTTGTGTTGTTTGAATATATGAATATGATAATGCTCCATTAAAATATGCAAACTTTTTTCTAATTGCTGAGATATTTTCTAAAATAGCTGTATGGTATGTTTTTAAAACATTTTCATAAACTTTTGCTGCAAAGTGTCTTGTGTTTGAAAATTCTAAATCCGAACCAATTTCCCTTTGTTTTTTGATAAGTTCATAAGGCTCTTGCCACTTTGTAACTTCATTTTTGATGATATTATATGCATCTCTAAATGCTTCATCAGTATCAAGTTCGATATTTTTTAGAAGTTTAATTGATCTTTTAAACATTTTATCAATTGTTTGATCATCGTAAAAAAGTTTTTTATAGATGCTATCTGAGTCAATCCAATAAGTTTCATAATTGTATTTCTCAATTTTTGAACCTATAAAACTTTTAGTCTCTTCAAATCTTGTTGCAGTTCTTTTTTTGATACCTTTGTAAGTTTCATGGGCAATTTTTTCCATAATCGTTACTAAAGAGTTATAGATATTAAACAACTCTTTTGAGTATTTTTTATGGATATTCTCAAAATGTTCAATAACAGAATTTTCACAACCTTTTAAAACTTCAATTAAAGCATCATAGATTTTTGTGATTGTTTCATACTCTTTGATTAAAATATCACAAATACCTCTTAAATCTTTTTTAATTGCGAATTCTTTAGATTCAGCAGCTTGTGGTCTTATTGTATTTTCAATAAACTCTAAAACTTCATTGATATTTGAATCTTTTAAAAGTTTCATATCTCCTGACATATCTTTTGAATTAATCTCTTCAATCTTTTTGTGGAATACTTCAAATGAATCTTTGAAGAAGTCTAATGAGGCAATACCAATATTGTTATTTAACTCTTTTTTAAACTCTTTAGTAATTAATTCAAATTCATCATCAAGTAAAACTCTTTTTTGATGAGCTCTTGATTCAAGTGCCATTCTTGCTGAAATTGGAGTAACTTGAGCAAAATATTTTCCAAATTTTTCTTTTACATAATTTGTAGTTGTTTCAACTTGTTCAGGAGTTAATTTATCTTTTTGATTTAAAACACATAAAGATTTATTTTTAAAGTGTTGCATATACTCTTCTAAAACTTCAGCTTCTGAAAGTTTTCCAGCATTATCAATCAGAGTTAGCCAAATAATTCCACCAACATCCCTTAAAACTTTTCTTGTTGTGTCCGTATCACTTTGAGATTGAGAGTTAAGTCCTGGTGTATCAACAAAAGAAATATCTTTTAAAATATCCATTGGAGCATAAAGTGTAAGATATTTTATATCTTGCATTTCATGTTGTCTTTGGTCTGTAAAATCAGCAATTGATTCTATTGGAGCAAACTCTTGAGCTCCTGAATAATAAGTAATTTTTAGTTTATACTCTTCACCATAATTTATAAAATTTACTTTTGAAGTAACTGGAGTAATTCCCGTTGGTAAAATATTTCTTGCAAGTAAAGCATTTAAAAATGTTGATTTTCCAGAAGAAAATTGCCCTGTAATCGCAATTTCCATTGGGTATCTTGCCCGTCTTATTTGTTTATTTAGAATATTTTCAAGCTGAGTTGATGGTAAAAATTTCTCATCAAGCAGTTTAGTTTGGATTTTTTTTATATCTCCAACTAATCCTTCTTCATAAACAACTTCTTGAATAGTATAGGTTTCTTTGTATTCATTTACAAAACTTTTTAGGATATTTAAATTTGCACTCATTAGTATAATCCTTTTATTGTTGTAGATATATTTTCAAGTTTTTTAATGTTTTTATGAATATCAATTGATAATTGAGCTCTATTTTTATCATTTTCTTCAAAAGAGTTAATTTGATTTTGAAGTATCTCTTCATCATTTTTAAGTTTTTGTTCAAATGTTTTTAATGGAGCATTTAAAGTTGTGAAGAATGATTCAATCAATAATGAACTAACTTTTTTTGCTTTTGATTTTATATCTTCTTCAATAGATGTAAATTGATTTTTAATAAGTAATTCAATTTCCCTATCAAGTTCATTTAGTTTTGAATCTTTTGCTTTTGAAACAGCATCTATTACTTGTGATACTAAAACTTCATTATTTGATGTTAAAAATCCTGATTTAAAGTCATCTTGGAAAAATCCTCTTGCATCAAAATTCTCATTTTTATGTCCAATTGTAAAACCTAAATCATGGTATTTTTGTTCACATTGTTCACCAATAGTTTGAGATTTTTTAATAAATTTATATCTATAATCTCTAATAACATCGATAATTCCATCTTTTATTGCAGTTTCAACAATAACTTTTATTCTTGCGTTTTCAGGTCTTTTTTTAGTTTTTTCAAAAGAGTATCGAACATCTCCCACAACCCTTTGTTTGATTACATTTTGTAAATCAATTAATTCACTTTGTAAAAAAGTCTCTAATGAATTTATATAATCTTTTGCATCATTTTTATAATAATTAATATCTTCATTCATTGCTTGGAAAATTCTTGTATTAACAGCTTTTTTCTTATTAAAATCTAAAAGTTCTTTTTCTAATTCATCTTTTGATTTTGAAAGAAGTTGCAATTCATAGTTGTAAAAAGAGTTTTGTTTCTCAATAATTCTTTGTAATTGATTTTTTGCAGATTGAATTACAAGTTCACCTTTTTGTGAATTAGAACCAAAAAGAGTTTCAGTTAAATATTGTTCAATCTCTAAAATACCAGTTTGTTCAAGTGTATAACCAGCATCTAATGCTTCTTGTTCTCTTCCAGTTCTATGTAATAGCGCCATTCTTCCAGAAATTGGAATAAATTTGATAGTTTTTAAAATATAATCAAGTTGAGAATCTTTGTTTTGCGCTCGTAGTTGTTTTTCGATAGATGTTTTTGTATATTTGATAACTTCATCAAGTTGTTCTTTTGAAACTGTATCAGCTCTTGTAATAACAATCAGAAGTTTTGAGATATTTTGGTAAAGTAGGGCATCAATTATAAATTCAACATCTTTTAAAGTAGCACTTTGAGATACATTCATAAGATGTAACATCATATCACATTGAGAAATATACTCTTTTGTAATCTCTTCCCTTTGAATAACTGGGTCATCAAGTCCTGGAGTATCAACGATTTCAATTCCATCAGATAAAAAATCTAGTTTAGAACCAAGCTCAACATATTTTACTAAGTTACATTTTTTCCCACTTGCTTCTGCTGAAGTATAAGAAGATAAATCATTTATATCTACTTCATCAAATCTTGAAACTGGTCTAATGTAATTTTTTAATTCATCACCAAAGATTTTATTTGTTTCATTTACAAAATCTCTCATAGATTCAAGTTGTTCAGCTGATTTTTTTATTCTATCCCACTCTTGGCTATTCCAATAATATACTTTTGCATTATCAGTAGGATTATGTTTTACAATTGTTAAGTTCGCAGTTTCAGGAACAACGGCACTTCCAAGAATTTCTCTTCCCATAAGAGCATTTAACATTGTAGATTTACCAGCATTCATAACACCTGTAATTCCAATAGAGAATTTTTGAGTATTTAAATAATCTTTTGTAGCTTTGATTTCATTTGAAATCTCTTCATTTGTAATGTCACTTTGAAGTTCTGATATTAACTCTTCAATAGTAGATTTTAAATCTTTAAATGATGATTTTTCTAACTCTTCATCAACTTTATTAGAAGTTAAAACTTCTTCCTCAACAATATCAAGTTCTTTATAATCAAATAAAGATATTAATTTATCGTAATTTTCTTTATTAATAATATTTTCACTTCTTAGATACTCAAATGATGTGTGTAACACAGAAATATTTTGTTTTGATTTATTTGAAAGAATTGATTGTACAATATTATGTTGTAGATGATTTAATTCATTAATATTTGAGGGACTTTTTACCTTTATTTGTTGGCATAAAGTTTTAAATGATGTTAAAGGTAAATATTTATCATAATTTTTTCTAGTCGCACTAATTATTAAAGCATAAATAGTAAATATCTCTTCATCTATTGTTGTTTCAATTGGTTCTATATCTAAATTTTGTTCAAAAGTTATACCATGATATAGTAAGAAATAATCATTTGCCAAACTCATTTTATTACTCCATAATGCCCTAAAATATAAAAAGTTAAATACCACTAATGATATTTAACTTTTTATATTTTTATTAACGAAGGAAAAAATCCTTCGTAATAATTATCTAAGTGCTACTAATTTTCTTCTTAAGTAAGCAATTTTGTTTTGTAATGGTAAGTGTTTTGGACAATGGTCTTCACAAGCCATTAATGACATACAACCAAAAATTCCATCATCGTCACCGATTAATTCATAGAAATCTTCAGCAGTTCTTTTGTCATGTGGATCAATATCAAATCTTGCTACTCTGTTTAGTCCAACTGGTCCAACAAAGTTTGGTCTCATAAGTGCAGTTCCACAAGAAGCAACACAAATTCCACATTCAATACATCTGTCTAACTCAAATGTATCATTTGCTAAATCAGCATCAACTCTTTGTTCCATTTTTGTAATATCAGTTTCTTCGTTAGTTACAATCCAAGATTGAACTCTTTTAGACATAGCTTCCATCCATTTACCTGTATTTACAGATAAATCTTTGATAAGTTCAAATGCTGGCATAGGCATTAATTGTAATTTACCAGTTGGGTAGTTAGCAATTAATGTTCTACAAGCAAGTGTTGGTTTACCATTTACAACCATACCACAAGAACCACAAATTCCAGCTCTACATACGAAGTCAAAAGATAAATCTGCATCCATTTCTTCTCTAATTTTCATTAAAGCAATGAAAAGAGTCATCCCTGGAGTCTCTTCTAATTTATATTCAACAAAGTGAGGTTTTGAAACCTTACTTCTTGGGTTAAATTTAAGAACTGATATAGTTATTTCTCTACCTTTTTCAATACTCATTATAAATCTCCTGCTCTTTCATTTTTCTCTCTATAGTTCATTGGTAAATCAAATGGCATTAATGCATGTTGAATTTCGTGTCTATCTTTACCTTCAGCTTGCATTTTTTCAGTTAATTCATCAACTTCAGCTTGTCTTTTTTCAGATAATTCATGCTCAATAATCATACCTTTAGCACCATATCCTCTAAATGCTGGTGGTAATTCCATAGTCATAATATCTAATGGCTCATAAGAAATTGTTGGAAGAGTTTGATTTTCATCTGGCCAAGAAGTTAATGTTCTGTTTAACCAGTTAGCATCATCTCTTTTTAAGTAATCTTCTCTATAGTGAGCACCTCTTGATTCAGTTCTTTGTAATGCTCCATTTGCAACACAAAGTGCTACTTTTAACATTCTAGGAACTCTATATGCTTCTTCAAGTTCTGGATTTCCAGCTCTTTCTTTAGATTTTACATTAATTTGTTTTGTTTTTCTTAATAAGTCTTCTAATTCTTCAACAGCAGCTTTTAAGTTCTCACCATCTCTAAAGATACCAACTTTTTGATCCATTAAATTTTGCATTCTGTTTTTGATTCTGAAAATATCTTCAGTTCCATTGTAAGAAAGAATTTCATTTAAATATGCATCTTGTTTATCTAAGAATTTTTGAACTGTTGAAGTAGGAATTGTTACATCATTTGATAAACAATAATCAGCAAAATAGTTACCAATAATCATACCAGCAACAACTGTTTCAGAAACAGAGTTTCCTCCAAGTCTGTTAAATCCGTGCATATCCCAACAAGCAGCTTCACCACAAGCGAATAAACCATTTAAGTTTTGAGATTCACCAGTTGGTTTAGTTCTAATTCCACCCATAGAGTAGTGTTGCATTGGAAGAACTGGAGCCCATCCTTTTCTACCTTCATCAGCAGGATCAATACCGTTGAAGATTTGACAAATTTCTTGAACGTCTCTTAAGTTTTTCTCAATATGTTCTCTACCTAAAATAGAAATATCTAACCATACGTGGAATCCATAAGGTGAAGGAACACCTTTTCCATTTCTGATATGTTCAATCATTCTTCTTGAAACAACGTCTCTTGAAGCAAGTTCTTTTTTCTCTGGCTCGTAATCTGGCATAAATCTGTGACCATCAACGTCTCTTAAGATTCCACCATCTCCTCTACAACCTTCAGTTAATAAAATCCCTGATGGTACGATTGGTGTTGGGTGAAATTGAACAGCTTCCATATTTCCTAAAGTTGCAATTCCAGTTTCAAGTGCGATAGCAGCTCCAATACCTTCACAAATTACAGCATTTGTAGTTTGTTTAAATACTCTTCCGTATCCACCAGTAGCGATACATGTACCTTTTGCAACATAAGCTTCTAATTCACCAGTAATTAAATCTCTTACGATTGCTCCATAACATCTACCACCTTCGTGAATAATTGAAAGTGCTTCTTTTCTATCTCTAATATCAACATTGTGTTTTAAAGCTTCATTTGCAACACCAAATAACATTGTATGTCCTGTTGCATCAGCTGTATAACATGTTCTCCATTTTTTAGTTCCACCAAAGTCTCTAGATGTAATTAACCCATCTCTATCTGCATCTTCAGTAATAGTTGTTTTTTTAGCATTAATAACAGCTTCTCTTGAACCAGCTTTAACTCTTGACCAAGGAACCCCCCAAGATGCTAATTCTCTAATAGCTTTTGGTGCAGTGTGTACGAACATTCTAGCAACAACTTGATCACATCCCCAGTCAGAACCTTTTACAGTATCAGCAAAGTGTAAATCTTCATTATCACCATCAGACATTTTTGAGTTACCTAAAGATGCTTGCATACCACCTTGAGCAGCAGCAGAGTGAGATCTTTTAACAGGAACTAAAGATAAAACGATTGTATTTAAACCTTTTTTTTGTGCAGCAACAGCAGCTCTTAAACCTGCTAATCCTCCACCGATTACTAATGCATCACAGTAATTAATTTTCATTATGCAATTCCTCCAACACTTTTATTTGTAATATTAAATTCCATTACTTTCGCAGTTGGAGTATATTTTTGACCAACTGTTCCATTTTTAGCATTTTCCATACCAATTTTCATATAAGCTGCTAATGAAGCGAACCCTAATACTAGGAAGAATACTGTTAATAACCATTTTACTTTTTTAAGTGCTTTTCTAGTTGCTTTTGGATTTTCACCATCAAACCATCCCCATTTAACACATAATCTATAAAGACCAATTGTTCCATGGAATTCAACTGCTAATAATAAAAGAATGTATAAAGGCCACATCCACTCAGACCAAACTCTATCAGCACTTTCGTAAGGACCAATGTCTGCTGAATTTGTTGTAATGATATATAAGTGAACAGAACCTAAGAAGAACATTGCAAAACCAGTAAATGCTTGAATAAACCAAAGTTTTGTATCATCATGATTCATACTTTTTGAATGTGCTTTAATTATTTGGTATTGTTTAAAATTACCAGGTAATTTTCTCATCCCTAAAGCTGCATGTACAATGAAAATTATAAATACAACAACACCAGCTATTGTAACTAATAATGGATTTCCACCTTCAAAAATAAAACTTCCTTCTAAAAGTTTTGTAACTGTGTACATAAAATCTTTTGATATTAATATCGATGATACTAATAACATATGTGCCCACATAAATAAACCTAAGAATCCACCAGTAAAACTTTGAATAAAATCAAGTTTTGCAGGTAATCTACTTTTTTTCCCTTCAACTGTTTTCCCCAAATAACCTTCTATTAGGTCACTCATTTGCTATCCTTTCTGCGATTTAGATTTTTTTGAATAATAGCGAAATAGTAGCTTAAATCTACTTCAATTATCTTTATATTTTTGAAAAAAGAAAGTGTAGGAAATTAGAAATAATGGGTTCAAAAACCCCATTCTAGGGGTTTTAGTCTTGAGAGTTTTTGTATAAAAAATTAATTAAAATGAAAAAAGAATGTTACTTATTAACACAATCTATTTTATGAATAAAGATTGAACTGCTAATTGTGCTAAATTAATTATTTCATCAATGTTCATTGCAGGAATAAAAAATACAATTGCTGAACCAATTCCACCTAAAATTGTTAAAATTGCAACAAAAGCTATTGCATAAGTTGAAACTCTTTTATCGTTAAATTCTTCAGAAATACATTCATCTTTTGGTGGATAAAAATACATCATTGCAATAAGTTTAAAATAATAATAAACAGAAACAATTGTTGCAAATATTGCAATAGTAGTTAAAACAATATATCCAGCATTTATAGCTTCTGTAAATACATAAAATTTACCAATAAATCCAATAGTTGATGGAATCCCAGCAAGTGAAAGCAAAAATATTGTCATCATTGCTGCTAAAAAAGGTCTTTGTTTTGCTAAACCTTTAAAATCATCATAGGTAACTTTTACATTTGTTTCAGAAATAATATGTGACGCTAATCCAAAAGTTCCAAGAGCAGATAATAAATATGCAATTAAATAAAACATTGTTGCATATGCTGAATCAATATTTATTATTTGCCCATCTTTGTAACTTAAAGCTATAAAAGCTAAAAGTAAATATCCCGTGTGAACAATTGAAGATGCAGCTAACATTCTTTTTACAATTTTTTGAGTTACTGCTAACCATGTTCCAAAAACTAAAGTTAGAACAATAATTACTGTTAAAATTTCATCCCAAAAATCTATAATTGGAGAGATATAACTTAATAGAGTTCTTAAGAAGAATGAAAAAATTGCAATTTTAAAAATCGATGCCATATAAGCTGTAATAACCATTGGTGCACCTCGATAAACATCAAGAACCCAAGCTTGGAATGGGAAAGCAGCGATTTTAAATAAAAATGTAAATAACATTAAAGTTAAGCCAATATATACAAGAATCATCTCATTTGAATTTGCCATAGAAATGAATTTTGAAATATCAGCTAAATTTGTACTCTGTGTTGCACCATAAATTAAAACTACACCTAATAGATAAAAGGCTCCAATAAATGAACCAAGAACTAAATATTTAAAAATTGCTTCAACTCTTTTTGAATCATCACTATTGTATCCAACCATAATATAAACAGAAAAAGATGCAATTTCAAGTGCAATATACGCTGTTATCAACTCATTTGCATAAGCTAATAACATCATTCCAAATAAAGCAAATAATAAAATAGAGAAAAATTCACCTTTAAAATAAGATCTATGTTGGAAATAGTGTTCCCCAATTAATAGAGTTAATAAAGTCCCTGCAATTAATAAAATATTAAAAAAGTTCGAGAAAGTATCAAATGTTAAAACACCATTTAATAAACTTTCAAATGGTTGTACAGAATAAGAACTATTCACATTACTTAAAGTAAAACCTAATGCAACAATTAAAAAAATCGAAGAAACAACAATAAAATTTTTTACTGTAAATCTTTCATACATACTCATAAACATAAGAGTTAATGCACCAGTTAATATAGTTAGAGCTGGGATTAAGTAGAAAAATTGATTCATTTTGTAGCTCCAATTTGTAAAATATCATTTAGATAGTGCGTTACGGTTGGTTCAAACTTATTTAAAAAAATCTCAGGATAAAATCCCATTAGAAATACTAAAATAACCCATGGAGTTAATCCAATAATCTCTTTTATTTTTAAATCTCTCATTACAAGTTCTTTTAATCCCTCAGGTCTATTTTGCAAAATTGCCCTTTGAAACATCCATAACATATAACTTGCTCCAATAATAACAGTTAAAGTTGCAACATATCCTAAAGTATGGTTAAATTCATAAATTCCAAAAATAATTAATAATTCTGATACAAATCCATTTGTTCCTGGAAGTCCAACATTTGCAAATAACATAACAGCAAAAATAAATGTAAAAATAGGTGCTTTTTTAGCAATTCCACCCAAATCTTTAATAGTTTTAAATCCAGTTTGTTCATGCATTAATCCAACAAGTAAAAACAGAGCACCAGTTGCAATTGCGTGTGCAATTATTAAATATAAAGCTCCATTAATACCATAAGAATTTAATGAAAAAATACCAGCAGAAATAAAACTTAAGTGTGAAGCTGATGAATATGCAAACATTCTTTTAATATCATCTTGCATTAAAGCTGCTATTCCAAAATATATTAAACCAAATAATCCAACTGCCACAAGCCAAGTTGAAAATTCAATGTAAATTTCTGGAAAAAGTGGAATCATAAATCTAACAATTGCATAAATTCCAAGTTTTGCCATTATTGATGATAATAAAAATACTGCACCAGTTGGGGCATTTTTATATGTTTCCATAATCCAAGTATGAAGTGGGAAAATAGGAATTTTAATTCCAAATGCAACTAAAAATCCTAAAAACAACCAAACTTTAATATCATAAGGAATAGTTGTTATTTGCATTAATTTATCATAAGAGAAAGACCAAACTCCAAATTCATTGTAATATGCTACACCTAAATACATGATTGATACAAACATTAACAGTGAACCAGCCATTGTATAAACAGTAACTTTTATTGTTGTAAATATCTTGTTATCAAATCCATATTGTCCAATTAATAAAAATACAGGTAAAAGCATAATTTCCCAAAAGAAATAGAAAAGTACAATATCTAAAGATAATAAAGTTCCCGTAACTCCCGATTGAACTAAAAGCATATTTATCCAATATCCTTTAGTTTTACCTTCCCATAATAATAAATAAGAAGTAGGAATTAAAATAGCAATCATCATTAAAATAGTAAGTGAAAAACCATCTAATCCAATATAATAATTTATACCATAACTCTCAATCCATGGAATATTTGTAACAAATTGCATTCCAGCACTTGGAATAAATTCTATATAGATTTTTAATACAAGTGCCAAAATAACAGTTGTTGTTAAAAAAGCTATGTTTCTAATTGTATTTACATCCCTAGTTGTTAGCATCAATCCAATTGCTACAATAGCAGGTAAAAATATGATAAATGAAAGAATTTCTGAATTCATACTATAATCCTAATGTGATATATAAGTAAATAAATATAGCAGTCATTCCCACCAACATAAAGGCTGCATAAAATCTTACATTTGCATTTTGTATCATGGCAACTCTTTTACCAATATTTACAAAACCGATTGATGAATTCATTATAAAGGCATCAATAATTTTTTCATCTACAACTTTATCTATAAAAGTTGATACTTTTTTTGTTGATTGAACAAATAAAACATTATAAAGTTCATCAATATAAAATTTATTTCCTATTAATCCTGTTTCATCTTCTGGTTTGTGAACATCAAAATTTGCATATTTTGAATAAGCTGCCATAATTCCAGTAGCTGCTACGATTATTGACAATGCCATTAATACATACTCTGTAACTATATCCATATGAATATGTTTTGAGTTTAATTGACCAAGCCAAGTATCAACAAAATGATTTCCTCCAAATACAGATGGAAGATTTAAAAATCCAGCTCCAATTGCTCCAATAGCTAAAATTAAAAGAGGAATTGTAATTGTTTTTGAAGTATAAACATAATGTTCATCGTGATGATTTGGTGCTACAAAAACAATAAAATACATTCTAAACATATAAAATGCTGTTAAAAATGCTGTGAACATTGCAATCGCCCAAATTAGATATTGTCCTTCTTGAAACGCAGCTGCTAAAATTGCATCTTTTGAAAAGAATCCAGAAAATGGAGGAATCCCTGAAATTGCAATAACACCAACTAAAAAAGTTGCACCAATTATTGGTAAACTTGCTCGGTGTTGTGCGATTTTAAAGATATTTTGTTCATGGTGAATTGCCATAATTACACCACCTGCACCCATGAATAACATCGCTTTAAAAAATGCGTGAGTAAATACATGAAAAAGTCCCGTTGAATAAAAACCTAAACCAACAGCTATAAACATATAACCTAATTGACTCATAGTTGAATATGCAAGGATTTTTTTAATATCAGTTTGTCTTGTAGCAATAATTGCTGCTAGTAGTGCTGAAAATGCCCCAATATAAGCTATAAATAACCCAATCTCTTCAATTCCACTATATAAAAAGTGAAATCTAGCAACCATATAAATACCCGCTGTTACCATTGTTGCTGCGTGAATTAAAGCTGAAATTGGAGTAGGTCCTGCCATTGCATCAGGAAGCCAAACATAAAGTGGAATTTGAGCTGATTTTCCCATTGCTCCAATAAAAAGCAGAATTCCTGAAAGAATTAATAACTCATTTGAAGCATTAGCTAAATTTGCTTCAATAGAAGTAAATGATAAATTAACTTCTCCTAAAGCAAAAAATAGAGTTACAACTCCCAGTAAAAATCCAAAATCTCCAACTCTATTTACAATAAAAGCTTTATTTGCTGCTATTACATTTTCAGCTTTTCCATAATAAAATTTAATTAAAAGGTATGAACAAACTCCAACACCTTCCCAACCGATAAATAAAATAATTGGATTATCTGCAAGAACTAAAATTAACATTGAAGCTAAAAATAGATTGAAATAGGCAAAAAATTTACCGAATCCACTATCACCTCTCATATAACCAATTGCATAAATATGAATCAACCAACCAACAAAAGTTACAAACATTGACATAAATATTGAAAGATTATCACCTAAAAAAGCCATTTCAATATTTAATTTATCAACATTTAACCAAGTAAAAAGATGTTGTTTAAATATGATATTCTCATCATTCATTCTTAGAAATAAACAAAGAGTAATCAAAAAAGAGATAAAAGGAGTGATTGTTCCAATTAGCGAAAAATAAATATCAGATACTTTACTTTTTTTAATATGATAAAAATAGAGTAAACCATTTATTATTGCACCTAATAAAGGAGCTAAAATAATCCATACTAATAGTGAAGTATTCATGATTTTTCCCCTTGTGTAAGAGTTGTGAAAATATTTGTATCTAAAGATTTTTTTGATCTAAAAAGTAAAATAATTACAGATAAAAATATCGCAGCTTCAGCAGCAGCTATTGAAATAACCATTATTGTAATAACTTGTGGATCCATATTAAAATGGTATCTTGCAAAGGTAACTAAAAATAGATTTACACCATTTAACATCAATTCAATTGACATATAAATAACAAAGATATTTCTTCTTGCAATTACTCCAATTACTCCAATAGAGAATAACATCATTGAAACAAAAGCATAAGATGTTAATGAAATCATAATTGTTCTCCTTTGTTATTTAGTTTTGATTTTCTTTTTTTTGCAAGTACAACTGAACCTATAAGTGCAATTAAAAGTAAAATAGAAATTAACTCAAAAGCAATAAACCAATTGTTATAAAGTTCCATTCCTAGAGGTTTTATATCTCCAAAATTTGTATCACTAATAGTTAAATCTTTTGCTGGAAGTTTAGAAACAGCTTTTAATATTAAAACATTTAATGGAATCATTATAAATGCACCAATTACAATTAGTTTGTATTTATTTGGTTCATGTGGTAAATCTTCTTCTTTTATATTTAAAAACATCAAAATAAACAGAATCAAAGTCATAATAGCACCAGCATAAACGATTAGCTGAACTAAGAACAAGAAAACTGCATTTAATAAAGCAAACATTCCAGCTACACTTAACATTGTAATTAAAATTCCCAAAGCACTATACATAGGATTTTTATATACAATCATAGCAATTGCACCACTAATTGCTAAAAATGCCAAAGCAATAAAAATAAAATCAGCCATTGTTTAAATCCTTTGATCTTTCATTTGCCATTAAAGCTTCTTTATTTAAAACAAAATCTTCCCTAGAACTTGCTACAAATGAAAAAATACCCGTATCCATCCTAATTGCGTCACATGGACATGCTTCAACACAATATCCACAAAATACACACTCTAATAAATCAATTTTAAACTCTTTAGGTCTTTTTTCTGCAATATCATCAAATCTTTCAACAGCTTCAATAAAAATACAATCAGCAGGACAAGCAGTTGCACACATAAAACAAGCAACGCATTTTTCACTTCCATCTTCATGTTTTGTAAGTCTATGAACACCTCTGTATCTTTCATTTAAATCATCTGGTTGAACTTCTGGATATTGCATAGTTTTTAAATTATCAATATCTTTTAAATTATGTATAAAATGTTTAATAGTTGTTTTCATTCCTCCTGCAATTGCTGGAAGATATAATTTGTCTTTAAATGATTTACCGTATCTTGGTACTACTATTGTTCCCATTTTAACTTCCTCTTACTACAACAACAATTGCAGTTATTACGATATTTAAAAGAGCTAAAGGAATCAGCACTTTCCAACCTAACATTTGTAATTGGTCATATCTAAATCTTAAAACAGTCCATCTAACCCAAATATAAACAAATGCCATTAAAAAGAATTTGATTAAGAAAGTTGCAACTTGAATTACAGCAGTTGCTATATTAACTCCATTTGTTCCAAGACCTACTACTAAAAAAGTTATTAATACAGCCATAATAAATAAAGCTAAAAACCAAAAAATAATTGTTAAGATTTTTGTCTCTTTTTGTCTTGAAGTATTTTTTCCTATTGCTTTATTATTATTTTTCATCCATTTTGTAAGAAAAAAAACTTTTATTGGAAGAAGGGCAATAATTACCATAATAATATAATTCATATTACTTTGAATAGCTTGTGTATCCAACCAAGGAATTTGATAACCACCAAAAAATAGTGTTACAATAATTGCACTTGAAGCACTCATAGCTGAATATTCACCAACTTGGAAAAGTCCAAATTTCATAGCTGAATATTCAGTATGATAACCAGCAACCAATTCAGATTCACCCTCAGCTAAGTCAAAAGGTGCTCTATTTGTCTCTGCGAAAGCACAAATAATAAAAATTACAGCAGCAATTGGTTGTATAAATATCCCCCACATAGGAATTACACCTAAATATGTTCCAGCTTGAGCATTTACCATATCAGTTAAATGAATTGAACCATAAGATAAAAGCATTGAAATAATTGCTAATCCCATTGCAGCTTCATAAGAGATAACTTGAGCTGAAGCTCTAATTGAACCTAAAAGTCCATATTTACTTCCTGAAGAGTAACCTCCAAGAATAATTCCATAAACAGAAAGTCCTGCAAAGGCTAAAAACCACATGATTCCTAGTTCCATCGGAATTGCCTGCATGATATGTTCTTTTCCGTCTATTACTAAAACATCAGCAAAAGGAATAGCTGCAAATGTTAAAAATGAACACATAAATACAATAGCAGGGGCAATTGTAAAGAAAAATTTATATTTGATATGAGAGGGAGTGAAGTCTTCTTTGAATACAAGTTTTAGCATATCTGCAAAACTTTGAATTATTCCACCTAATCTAAATGGTCCAATATGACATCTATTTGGTCCACTTCTATCTTGTATAAAAGCAGAAATTCTTCTCTCCCACCATACAAAAAGAGGAGTTAATGCAACAGCTAAAACAACAGCTAATGCAATATTTATTATCATGATAATTATTGATGAAGTACTCATAGAGTTCCTTTTTCAATCATAGATTTTAGATGTTCTATTATTGTAGTTATAGTCTCTTTTGGATTATTTTTATCTATTTTAGAAATTACTTTTTGTTTAATTCCATCTTTATTTATATATGTTCCAGATTTTTCATAAAAAGAAGCTACTGGAATTGCAATATTTGAATAGTTTATTGTTGAACAATTATGACTAAATAAAGATATTACTTTTTTATTTTCAAGTAGTTTAAGATTATCATTAAAATAACTATTTTCAACAATAACTATTAAAGATGAACTGTTTAAACTTGCTTCAAAATGCTCTTTTGTTTCATCTATTTCTAACTCTTTAAAAGAGTTTCTATTTGCTGTTTTATCTTCTGTTTTCAAAAAATCATCTGCAAAATTTTTATCAAAAGTATCTGGTGAATATCCTGAAACTTCAGCATTTAATTTTGAAGCTAAATTTTTTACATTTAACATCTCTTCATAAGAAAGATTTGCACTTAATACAAATAATATATTTGAGTTAGTAGAGAGTTCTTTAAATACATTTGCAATTGTATTATCTATTGAAGTTTCGATTTTATTTAATAATGGAGTTTCAAATCTATTTTCACTCTCATTTTTATAAGATAATCTTCCTTCATCACACATAAACCAACCGTTAATTGCTTTATTAACTCTTGGTCTAAATCTAAAAATTTGGTCATCTTTATATTTTTCTTTTCTGTGATCAACATAAATATTACAAGCTTTTGAACAACCATTACAGATTGCATCAAATGATTCTAAAAACCAAACCCTTTGTTTAAATCTAAAATCTTTATTTGTTAATGCTCCAACTGGACAAATATCAATAACATTCATAGCATAAGGATTAGAAAGCGGGCGACCTGGAAATGTTCCAATTACTGAATGGTCAGCTCGATTAATAACACCTAATTCATGGGTTTTTGTGATATTTGCGCAAAATCTTACGCATCTTGTACAAAGTACACATCTTTCTTGATCAAGCATTACATTTGAACCTAAATCGATTCTTTTTCTTGCATGATTTTTTGAGTCAGTATTTATTCTTGATTCGTAAAAACCAGATTCCATATAATAATCTTGAAGTTTACATTCACCTGCTTGATCGCAAGTTGGACAGTCAATTGGATGATTTATAAGTTCAAGTTCAAGAATATCTCGTCTTACTTTCTCGATATTTTTTCCCTTAGTTCTTACAATCATTCCATCTTTTATAGGTGTGTCACAGGCGATTTGAGGTCTTTTTTGACCTTCAATTTCGACCATGCACATTCTGCAATTACCATCTTTTCCCAATGCTTGGTGATAACAAAAATGAGGAATATGGATATTTTCATCCAATAATTTATCAATTAGCAAGCTGTTTTTAGAAGCTTGCATTTCAACTCCATTGATTGTGATATTAACCATTTCACCCATTTAGTATCCCTTACATGGAAGTTTATATTTTTTTTAGTTACCTGTATATAATTGTCTTGGTCTTGCAATTTTATGTTTTGGATCTTGTTTTAATTCAGACCATTGTGCTAACCATCCTGGAGTTCTACCAATAACGAAGATTGGAGTAAACATTTCAACAGGGATTTTTAAAGCAGTTAAAATTACACCAGAATAGAAGTCAATATTTGGATATAAACCTCTTTGTTTGAAGTAATCATCATTTAATGCAGCTTCTTCAACAGCAGCAGCAACATCAAGTAATTTTGAGTCAAGTTTTAACTCTTCTCTTAATTTATCTTGTAATCCTTTTAATGTTTCAGCTCTTGGGTCTCTATTTTTATAAACTCTGTGTCCGAACCCCATTAATCTGAATGGATCATTTTTGTCTTTAGCTTTTGCAATATAAGTTGGTACATTTTTAATATCACCAATTAATCTTAATTGATCCATAACTTTTTCATTTGCTCCACCGTGAGCTGAACCCCATAATGCAGAGATACCAGATGCAATTGCAACATAAGGGTGAGCTTCAGTTGAACCTACGTTTCTTACAGTTGTTGTAGAAGCATTTTGCTCATGGTCAGCATGTAAAGTTAAAATAGCATCTAATGCATCGATTTCAACTTGTTTGATTTCATCATTTTGTCCATTTCCTAAATATTTCATTCTTCCACCTGGATATGCTCTTAACATATATAAGAAGTTTTCAGTGAAATATCTATTTACGTCTGGATAAATTAGTGGTGTACCAATTGAATTTCTATAAGCCATAGCAGCGATTACTGGCATTTTAGCAAGAATTCTTCTTCTCATCATTTTGAAAGCATCTTCATCTTCTAAATGTAGGTGGTCTTTATAGAACGCTGATAAAGCCATAGTTGCAGCTCCCATAGTTGCCATTGGGTGAGCACCATCTGGTAATGCGTCAAATAATCTGATAATTCCTTCATTTAAGAATGATCTATGTCTAATTTCTAAATCAAAGTTTTTAGAAGCCTCAGGAGTTGGAAGTTTTCCTCTCATTAATAAATAAGAAACATCTAAGAAAGAGTGTTTTCCAGCAAGGTCTGCAATGTCATATCCTCTATATCTTAACTCCGAGTTTTCACCATCAATAAATGTGATTTTTGATTCACAAGATGCAGTTGAAGTATAACCTGGGTCATAAGTAAACATACCTGAATCTTTGTAAAATGTAGAAATATCTACAACGCTTGGTCCTCTTGTACCGTCAATAATATTATATTCATAAGATTTGCCATTTCTGTTATCAGTTAATGTCATTGTATTTTTTGCCATAATTTTCTCCTGTTTATTAAATTAAATTTTTAGTTTTTTAAATATATATTAAATTCTTGAGGGAATTTTTTTACAATACTTGAAATAATATCTTTCACTGCTGGTGCGAAAACACAAACTGTTTTACCATTCATAGTTTCACATACGTCAAGTATTGTATTTAAATCCTCAATTGATCCATCACCTTTTAAGATTTTTTTCAAAATCTTATCTATCCATCCTGTACCCTCTCTACAAGGTGTACATTGACCGCAAGACTCATGGTGATAAAATTCTATCAAATTTTTAGCTACATCAACCATAGATGTATCTTCATCAATAACTATCATTCCTCCTGTACCTAAAGTTGAACCAATATCCCACATAGATTCATAATCTAATACTGCCTTTTGAACTTCATCTGCTGTCAAAATAGGACAAGATGAACCTCCTGGGATAATTGCTTTTAATTTTTTACCATCTAACATTCCTCCACCAAGAATATTAAGAAAATCAATCATTTTATTTCCGTATGCCATTTCGTAAACACCTGGATTTTTAACAGGTCCTGAAATAGCAAATAACATTGTTCCTGGTGATTTTTCTGTTCCATATTTTGTATAACCCTCAGAGCCATTTTCAACAATGTTTGGAACAGACGAAATTGTCTCTACATTGTTTACTGTTGCTGGATTATCGAAGAACCATTCACACTCTTTTCCTGCTGGTTTTAATCGTGGATGTCCTCTTTTTCCCTCTAAAGATTCAATAAGTGCAGATTTTTCTCCACAAATATAAGCTCCACCACCTCTGTGAACTGTAATATCTAATTTAAAATCATATTTGTCCATGATTTTATCACCAATTATTTTCTTTTCGTAGGCTTCTTTTATCGCTTCGTTTACTCTATCAATAAAAAACTTATATTCACCTCTAATATAAATATAAGCATGGTGAGCATTTATTGCATAACAAGTGCAGATAATTCCCTCTATTAAAAGATGTGGGTCATATTGAAAAATTTGTCTATCTTTAAAAGTTCCAGGTTCACTTTCGTCCCCATTAACAATTAGAAAAGCAGGTCTTGGGTCATTTTTAGGCATTAATTCCCATTTTGGTCCACAAGCAGCTCCACCACCACCTTTTCCTCTAAGTCCAGATTTTGTAACTTCAGCAATTACTTCATCAGGAGTCATAGAAAAAAGTTTGTCTATTGAAGAGTATCTTCCATTTGCAAGAGCAACTTCTAACTTATGTGAATTTGGAATGTCAAAATTTTTACTTACGATTTTTGTAATCATTTTTTACACTCCTCAATTAATTCATTTACTTTTTCAATAGTTAATTTTTCATGATAAACACCATTTAATGCAAACATAGGTGCTCCACCACAAGCTCCCATACATTCAACTTCACTTAAATGAAATAAACCATCTTCACTTGTTTGTCCAGTTTCAATACCAATAGTTTGTTTTATGTAATCTTTTATTTTTTGTGAACCACATAATTTACAAGAAAGAGTTTTACATAATTCAATATGATATTTTCCTATTGGTTTTAAATTAAACATAGTATAAAAAGTTGCAACTTCATATACTTGAATTGGAGTTTTTCCAAGTTTTTCTGCCACATAAATCATGGCTTCTGGACTTACCCATCCCTCTTGTTCTTGAACTAACCATAAAGCTGGTAACATACAAGAGTCTATTTTAGGGTATCTACTCACATATTCTTGAAATTTTATTTCATTTTCAGGGGTATATTTAAAACTATTCATTATCTGTCAAACTCCCCTGCAATAAAATTTAAACTAGCCATTGTAACAACAGCATCTGCTAACATTCCACCTTCAACAATTTTTGAAAATGCTGCAAGTGTATAAAAACATGGAGGTCTACATTTAACCTTGTAAGGTTTTCCACTTCCATCACTTACTATAAAAAATCCTAATTCTCCATTTGCTGCTTCTGTTGATGAATAATATTCGCCTTTTGGAACTTTAATTCCCTCAAAAGTAAGTTTAAATTGATTCATTAAACCCTCAATATTTCCATAAACATCTTTTTTTGATGGCAGTATTACTCCTGGAGCATAAACATTTATAGCTCCATCAGGAAGATTTTTCATAGCTTGTTTTATGATTTTTATAGATTGTTTTATCTCTTCAAATCTACACATCATTCTGTCATAAATATCTCCATGACTTCCAATAACAAGGTCAAAATCAAAGTTTTCGTAACCATAATAAGGTTTGTCTTTTCTTAAATCATGGGCAACACCAGCTGCTCTTAAATTTGGTCCTGATATTCCATTTTGTATTGCAAAATCTGCTTTTATAACTCCAACATCTTGAGTTCTATCTAAGAAGATTTTATTGTGTGCAATTAAAGACAAAGCATCATCTATAGCTACTTCAACATCTTTTAAAATAACATCTAAATCTTCACTAAATCCATCATATAAATCAAACTCTAATCCACCAATTCTAGTGTAAGTATTTGTAAGTCTTGCCCCTGTTAATTTTGATAATAAATCGTAAGCTTTATCCCTTGGTGCAAATAGATACCAAAAGTTTGTAAGTCCACCTAAATCTACCATATTTGCAGCATTACAAACTAAGTGGTCGATAATTCTGCTTAACTCACCAATAACTATTCTTATCATTTTTGCACGTGGTGTGATGTTAATATTTAACATCTCTTCAACAGCTTTTGAATAACCAATATTATTTAAAATTGCACTACAATAATTTAATCTATCTGTATAAGGAATGATTTGAGAATAAGTGTGATTTTCACAAGATTTTTCAAATCCTCTATGTAAATAACCAATTTCGGTCACACAAGCAGTGATTGTTTCACCCTCAAGAGCCATAAAATTTCTTATTGTTCCATGTGATGCTGGATGTGATGGTCCTACATTTAAAAGCATTAAATCATTTATATCTTCAGGCGAATAACCTTTTTGTTTTAATAAAGGGTTCATTTCATCCATTAAATCTTCTGAAGAAGTACAGATTTGACCTCTTGTGATTTCATAATCTTTTCTTAAAGGATGCCCTACAAATTGGTGATGATTTAAAACTCTTTTTAAATTTGGATGACCTTTAAATTTTATTCCATATTGGTCATATGCTTCTCTTTCTGCCCAATTTGCAGCATCATAAAAAGGAGTTAAAGAATCAACTTCTAATGTATTATCATCTATATAAGCTTTTACAGAAATTTGTTTTTTAAATGAAGTATTTCTTAAAATATAAACAACTGCAAATCTCGATGGAGTAATATCTGGAAATTTTAAATAATCAATAACCGTAACATCTAATAAAATCGAATAATCATCTTCATTTTTTAATTTAGAAATAGTAGATTTTATATCTTTTGAATCAATTAATAAATCACATTTAAGCATCTAAGATTCCTTTGAAGTCTTTGATTCTATTAGTTTTCATAGATTCGTTATTCACTTTTTCTTGAATTCTCATAATTGCATCAAGGATAGCTTCTGGTCTTGGAGGACAACCTGCGATATACTCATCTACTGGAATAATTTGGTCAATTCCTTGAAGAGTTGTATAGTTATCATAAAATCCACCTGAACAAGCACATGCACCCATAGAAATAACCCATTTAGGTTCACACATTTGTTCATAGATTTTTTTTAAAATAGGTGCTTGTTTATATGAAATTGTTCCAGCAACTATCATTAAGTCAGCTTGTCTTGGTGAAAATCTTACAACTTCAGCACCAAATCTTGATAAGTCATATCTTGAACCAGCTGCTGCCATAAATTCAATTGCACAACAAGCTGTTCCAAATACCATTGGCCATAAAGAATATGTTCTTCCCCAATTTACAGCATGGTCGAGTCTTGTTGTAACAATAGAATTTTCTAAATTAGTAGAAACTCCTAATCCCATGATAATGCCTTTTTCTTATAAAGATAAATTAATCCTGCAAACAACAATCCCATAAATATAAACATTTTGAAAAGTCCGTAATAACCTAACTCTAAAATATTTATAGCCCAAGGAAACATAAAAATTATTTCCACATCAAATAATAAAAAGGAAATAGCAACTAAATAAAATTTTACCGAAAACCTGATATTTGTAGTTCCAATGGGATTTGTAACACCACTTTCATACACACTGTTTTTCATTTCAGAATTTTGATTTTTTGGACCGATAAACTTTGTTAGTATAAATACACAAACAAGTATAAATCCAATAGATACAAAAATAGTAGAGGCAAGAATTAATTCAGTTGACATTTTTTCCCCTAGTTACTAATATTATTGAGTGATTGTACACTAATTTATAGTTCATTATAAAGTTTTTCTGATATTTGCAAACATTAATCTATATAGTGAGAAAAAATGTAATACTTTGCTATTTCTTTGCTATTAAAACTCTTTAGATAACTGATTTAATGCTATTTCTAGGGCTTTTTGACTAAGTGCAAGATTTAGTCTAAAGTATTTATTTCCATTGCTACCAAAAGAAACACCATCATTTAAAGCTAATTTTGCTCCAATTAATAATTTATTTTTAATTTCATTATGAGAAAGGTTGAAATTAGAGAAATCAAGCCATAAAAGGTAGGTTGCTTCTGGAAAAAAGAAATTTATTTTTATACCATTTTTTTCAAAATAATTTTTTGTAAACTCTATATTAGATAAAAGATATTTTTTTAATTCTTCTACAAATTTAGCTCCATTATCATAAGCGGCTTTTGTTGCTATATATCCAAAAAAGTTTATTGATTGAATCTCTCTTTTTTGAGCTACTTTTTTGAATTTATTTAATAAATCTTGATTTTTACTAATGGCATATGCACTATTTAATCCAGCAATATTAAAAGTTTTTCCAGCACTGTTTAAAGTAATTGTTTGATTTGCAATCTCTTTTGAAATGGAAGCTAGTGGAGTGAATTTTTTGAATGTAATATCTGAGTGAATTTCGTCTGAAACTATTATAATGTTGTGTTTGATACAGATATTTGCAAGTTTTTCTAGTTCTTCTTTGCTCCAAACTCGACCAACTGGATTGTGTGGTGAACATAAAGCTAGAATTTTTGTTTTAGGAGTGATTTTTTTTTCTAAATCTTCTAAATCCATAGTGTAATAACCATTTTCATCTTTTTTTAGTTCATTTACAACTACTTTTCTATTATTTGCAGTTACACATTTAAAAAGTGGTGGATAAATAGGTGTTTGAACGATTACTTCATCATTTTCTTCACTAAAGGCTTCAATACAAGCACTATAAGCTGGAACTACGCCATTTATCATATAAATATCTTCTTTATTTATTTGCCAGTTATGTTGAGTGTTTTGCCAGTTTATTATTGATTGATAAATTTCATCACTATCGATGCTATATCCATAAAGTGAGTTTTTAGCCGCATTTATTATGGCATCATTTATAAAAGAGGGAGTTTTAAAATCCATATCAGCAACCCAAAGTGGATTTAAATCCTCGTATCCAAAATATTTTTTTAAACCATCATATTTTGCGCAATTTGTATTTTTTCTATTAATCTCTTCATCAAAATTGTATTCAACATTATTAAGCATATTCAAAACCTCTATTATAAACTATTTTTTATTGATAAAATGATATAAGATTTATACTAATTACCTTATTAGAGGTATACTTTGAGGGAAAAATGAAAGAAGCCATAGAACTATTAAAAAAACATGATTTACTAAAAATTATTGATGATGAACTTGATATTTATTTAGAAATCCCACATATTGCCTATATTGAAGTTAAAACAGAAAACTCAAAAGCAATTTTATTTACAAATCCAGTTGATAAGAAAAACAATAAAAAATTTGATATCCCAGTTTTAATGAATGTATTTTGTAACGAAAAAGCAGTTGAACTTTTTATTGGTGATGGGGATAAAATAGGGCGAGAAATAGAGTCTTTATTAAAAATGAAACCACCAACAACTTTTAGTGAAAAACTTTCAACTTTTGGAAAACTTTTTGCACTTAAAAATACAATTCCCAAAAAATTAAAAGGAAAAGGTGAGTGCCAACAAATCATAAAATTAGGCTCTGATGCAAAACTTTCTGATTTACCAATTCTTACAACTTGGGAACAAGATGGTGGTCCATTTATTACAATGGGGCAAGTTTACACAACTTCTTTAAATGGAGAATTAAAAAATCTTGGAATGTATAGACTTCAAGTTTATTCTGATAACACTTTAGGACTTCATTGGCAAATTCATAAAGACTCAAATCACTTCTTCCATGAATATAAAAAAGCTGGTAAAAAAATGCCAGTAAGTATAGGAATTGGTGGGGATCCTATGTATATTTGGTGTGGACAAGCACCACTTCCAATAGGAATTTTTGAGCTTATGCTTTATGGTTTTGTAAAAAATAAAAATGCTGAACTTGTAAAATCAATTACAAATGATATTTATGTTCCAAAAGATAATGATTTTATTATTGAAGGTTTTGTAGACCCATCAAAAATAAGAATTGAGGGACCATTTGGAGACCATACTGGTTATTACACACTTGAAGAAGAGTATCCATTTATGGAAATAACTGCAATTACAAGTAAAGCAAAACCTACATTTTTAGCAACAGTTGTTGGAAAACCACCTTTAGAAGATAAATATATGGGACACGCAACTGAGAGAATATTTTTACCACTTTTAAAAACAACTGCTCCTGATTTAATTGATTATTATATGCCTGAAAATGGGGTTTTTCACAATCTTATTATGGCAAAAATAAAAACTTTATATCCAGGTCACGCAAGCCAGATGATGCATGCATTTTGGGGAGTTGGACAAATGAGTTTTGTTAAACACGCAATTTTTGTAAATGAAGACGCACCAGATTTAACAAATCACCAAGCGGTTATAAAACATATTTTAAACAGAATAAATGTTGAAGATATGTTAATCTCGAAAGGTGTTGTTGATGCCCTTGACCATTCAAGTCCAAAATTTGCAGTTGGTGGAAAACTAGGACTTGATTGTACGGGTGATGAAATAGACGAGTTAGGAATTACACTTTTAGATGATGAGCTGTTGTTATCTAAAATGCAAAATATTTCAAGTGAAATAAAAACTTTAAAACAATATTTCCTTGATACAAAAAATCCAATTACTGTAATTAGTGTAGAAAAAACAAGAAATCAAAAATATCTATTTGAAGAGTTAAAACCATTATTTGAACATATTAAAATTTTAATTATTGTAGATAGTGCAAAAAATGATGTAACAAATGAATATATGCTTGTTTGGAGAGTTTGTAATAATATAGATTCAAATAGAGATTTATTTATAGATGGACACACTATGTGTTTAGATGCAACTGATAAAAATGCCCATGATAATTTCAAACGAAGATGGCCTGATGATGTTGATTGTACAAAAGAGGTTATTGAGTCTTTAAGACAAAGAAAAATTATTGATGTAAGTGATGAATTTATAAAAAAATTCTATTTATAAAAAAGAGGAGAAATTCTTCTCTTTTTTAAATAACTGGTCGATTTAATCTCATAAAATAAAGTGATGGTAAAGCAAGACCAAAACTAATAGCTCCCAAAATAGATACAGCTTTTAATCCATTTTCAATAAACATCTCAATTAATTCAGGTGTTACTCCATGAGAATTCATATCAACCAAACTTATCATTGCAGCAAAAGCAAAAGTTCCTGGAATCATTGGAATAATTGAAGCAACAGTATAAACAGGTCTTGGAATCAGATATTTTCTTGACCAATATAAAGCAATGATTCCTATAATAGTTGAAGCTAAAAATGTTGAAATCTCAATACCTAGTCCTAAATGTAAAAAAATAGTTCTTGTTATATAGGTAATTGCTCCACCAACTGCACAATAAATTAAAGTATGTTTTGGAACATTAAAAACCATAGCAAAACCAACAGAAGCGACACTTGCAAATATTGATTCAACAAGCAAATTAATTATTAAACTGCTCATTTACCAACCCTTTATATTTAAAATAGCCATAGCTATAATTATTCCCATTGATGTGGCAATTGTTAGTAAAATTCCCTCCATCCAACGCCCCCATCCCATCATTAAATAACCTTTTAGGGCATCTAAAAATGAGTTTACAAAAGAAAACCCCGGTGCTAATAATAAAACACTTGAGGCAAGGGCAATATTTGGTGTTGAACTAATACCATTTAGTTGGGAAATACTTGCAATTAATGTTGCTGTAAATGCAGTGACTCCAAAAGTGATAATCAAAACAAATCTTCGTTTTGCTAACTCTTGTCTAACAAACATAGCAGTTGAAGAAGCCATAAATGTTATAAAAAATGCACTCCAATCACTTCCTTGTAAATAAGCAAATGAAGCACAAGCAAGTCCAACCATAAAAACAACAAGCCATCTATTATAGTAGTTTGGCTCAATATCTTTTAAAGCTTTTACCAAATAGTTTACATCGTACTTTTGTTTTTCAATATTTATTACTATTTTTTGAATTTCACAAACGATTGACATATTTATGGGTTTGTGATGAACTCTTCTTGTTGTTGTAACACATTGGTTATCGTGAAGTGTTGTTAAAACTATTGCAGATGGAATTAAAGATATTTCAACAGAATCAATTCCCAAAGCTTTTCCAAGTCTTTGGGCTGTTTGTTCAATTAAAATAGATTCTGCTCCAAATTCTGACATTAAAACAGCAGATTTGATAATAGTTCTTGTGATTAGTGATTGTTTTTGATAATTTAAGTCTTTCATTTTACTTTATTTTTATAATTAATTTTTTTGGATTATAGCCTAATAAGTAATAAAAAATAATAGAAAAAAGCCTATATTTGATATAATATTTATACAAAGGTAAGAAATTGAAAAAACTAACAACATATTACACAAATAAAAATATACTTTTTAAGCAGATTAAACAAATAACTCCAAAAGAGTTAGATTCAAGAAAAAAAATAGATATTTATGCAGCAACAACAATTGATTCAAAATTTTATGCAATATTTATTGTTGATTCTAAAAGTAGATTTATACGAAAAAATGCCGATGATTTAATGGAACTTTGTGAAAAACTTTCAAGTTATTTAGACCATAATTTTAAGAAAAAAGAGTTATTAATAAGTAGTCCATTATGCTCAAAAGCAAAAGAGTATTTAAAACAAAATGATTGGAGTGTTAGAGTTGATTTTATGTGATATTGGAAATAC
>JAQUIV010000063.1 GCA_028681275.1 Aliarcobacter sp. | reverse complement strand
GGTTAATAGCAGGTGGTGCAGATATGAATTTACCTGATAATTCAGGATTTACACTTTTAAATTATGCTGCTATTTTTGGACATACAAGATTGATTATTGCATTAATTGCTTCTGGAGTTTTAATGTACAATCGAAATCCTAAAAATATAAAAGTTGCACAATTTTTTAAAGATAGGGAAAAAAGACTTGATAAATTATTAGCAAAAAATATTGATGATGATAAAATGCGATTAGCGGTTCAAGAGGTTGTAGAAAACCTAAAAAAAGAGATAAATGAAGTTTTACAATAATAAGGAAAAGAATGTTTAATAAATCAATAATTATTTTAGCAGCTGGTGCTGGAACAAGAATGAAATCAGATACTCCAAAGGTATTACATAAGATTTCTGGAAAACCAATGTTATATTATTCTATAAAAGAGGCTTTAAAATTAAGTGATGATATAACAGTGGTTTTATTTCACCAATTTGAAAAGGTAAAAGCTGAAATTGAAAAATATTTTTCAAATATAAATTTTGTAATTCAAGACCATAAAAACTACCCAGGAACTGGTGGTGCAGTTATGGGAATTACACCTAAATATGAAAAAGTTTTAGTTTTAAATGGTGATATGCCTTTAATTCAATCAAGTGAATTGGAAAAATTTGAAATCGATGCAACTATTGTGATGTCTGTTTTAGAATTAGATAGTGCAGATGGATATGGAAGAGTAATTATTGAAAATGGTAATGTTAAAAAAATAGTTGAACAAAAAGATGCTTCAGAAGATGAACTAAAAATCACAACTGCAAATGCAGGGATTTATCAGTTTGAAACAAAATTTTTACTTGAAAACTTGCCAAAATTAAATAACAACAATGCTCAAAAAGAGTATTACATAACTGACTTAGTGGAAATGGCAATATCTTGCGGAAAAGTCTTAAAACCTTTAGTTGTAAATGAAGAGAATTTTAAAGGTGTAAATTCAAAAGTAGAATTAGCGGATGCTGAAGTAATTCATCAAAATAGAATTAAAAAAGAGTTTATGAAAGCTGGCGTTATCATGAGATTACCTGATACTATTTATATAGAAGAGGGTGTAGAAATTGAAGGTGAATCTATCATTGAAAATGGTGTAAGTTTACTTGGAAATTCAAAAATTATAAATTCTCATATTAAAACAAACTCTGTTGTTGAAGACTCTATCGTAAAAGATAGTGATGTTGGACCAATGGGAAGAATCAGACCAGGGAGTGAACTTAATAAAACTCACATAGGAAACTTCGTTGAGACAAAAAAAGCTATTTTAAATGGTGTAAAAGCTGGTCATTTATCATATCTTGGAGATTGCCAAATAGATGAGGGAACAAATATAGGTTGTGGAACAATTACTTGTAATTATGATGGGGTAAATAAACATCAAACAATTATAGGAAAAAATGTTTTTGTAGGAAGTGATACACAGTTTGTTGCACCTGTAAATATTGAAGATGATGTTTTAATCGGAGCTGGTTCATGTGTAACTGGTGATGTAAAAAAAGGTGAATTGTATTTAACACGAGCAAAAGCAAAAACTATTGATGGTTATTTTTACAAACATTTTTCAAGTAAAAAGAAGTAAAACTTTATGTTATTAAAAAATAAAAAAATATTGGTTGGTGTTTGTGGTTCAATTGCCATTTATAAAACTTTGGAACTAATTAGACTTTATATAAAAGCAGGTGCACAAGTTCGAGTTATTATGACTGATGGTGCAAAAAAGTTTATAAATCCAATTACATTTGAAGCAATTTCACAAAATAGAGTTTTAGATGAAAGTAGTGAAAATTGGGATAAAACTCAAGATTATAATCATATTGATATTGGAAAATGGTCAGATATTTTTGTGATTGCACCTGCAAGTGCAAACACTATAAATGCCCTTGCAAATGGTTTAGGAACAAATCTTTTACTTCAAACAGCTTTAGCATATCCAAGAATGAAATTAATAGCCCCTGCTGCAAACACAAATATGCTAAAAAATCCAATTACACAAGCAAGTCTTAAAATGCTAAAACTTTGTAATTATGAGCTTATCTCTTCACAAACAAAAGAGTTAGTTTGTAAAGATGTTGGTGATGGAGCAATGGCAGAACCAAATGATATTTTTGATGCTACTTGTAAAGAGTTACTAACAGATGAGTATTGGATAAATAGAAGAGTTGTTTTGAGTGGTGGTGGAACGGTTGAAAAAATTGATGATGTTAGGTATCTTTCAAATTTTTCATCTGGAAAAATGGCTTCAAGTTTGGCAAAGGCTCTATATTACAAAGGTGCAGATGTTTGTTTAGTAAGCACTAGAGGTTATGAAAATTTACCAAAAGATATTCATCTAATAAAAGTTCAAAGCTCAAATGAAATGTATGAATATTTGGTTGATTCTCTTAGAGTTGCTAAAAAAGGAGTTCTAACAAAACCTACTTTAATGGATAGTTCAACTCCAACATTGATATTAAAAAAACCATTTTTATTTATGGTGGCAGCCGTTAGTGATTATGTTCCATCATTTCCACAAGATGGAAAATTAAAAAAAGAGTTAATTGGAACACACTGGAATTTAGAGCTAAAACAGAATATGGACATTCTAAAATCTCTTGATAAAGAAGGAATTATATCTATTGGTTTTAAGGCTGAAATGGATGAAACAACAGCTTTAAATAGTGCCACAAGAATGTTAGAAAATAAAAATCTTGATGGAGTTTGTCTGAATATTTTAAATGAAGAAAATAGTTTTGGAAGCGAAAACAATAATATAGAATTGATTTTAAAAAATAGCTCTTTTGAATTTAAAGGTTCAAAATTAGATGTTTCATTAAATATTTTAGAAAAATTACAAAATGAGTTTAACCAATATGAGTGAAATTACGATTCCAAATCATATTGCAATAATCATGGATGGAAATGGTCGATGGGCAAAAGAGAGAGGTTTAAATCGAACAGCTGGACATGAAGAGGGTGCTAAAACTGTTCGAAAAATAACTCAATATTGTTCAGATATAAAAGTTAAGTATTTAACTTTGTATGCTTTTTCAACTGAAAATTGGGAAAGACCAAAACTTGAAGTTGAATTTTTGATGAAGTTACTTGAAAGATATTTAAAAAAAGAGTTAGAAGTTTATTTAGAAAATAATATTAGATTTAAGGCTATTGGAGATTTAAGTAGGTTTTCTAAATCTTTACAAAATACAATTTATGAAACTCAAAATAAAACGGCAAATTGTTCAGGTTTAACACAAGTTTTGGCTTTAAATTATGGCTCAAAAAATGAAATAATTAGAGCAATAAAAAAACTAAATGAATTAAATTTAGAAGTTACGGAAGAAAATCTTGAATCTTGTCTTGATACAGTTGGAATGGGTGATGTTGATGTTCTTATTCGAACAAGTGGAGAAGTGCGACTTTCAAACTACTTGTTGTGGCAAAATGCCTATGCTGAGATGTTTTTTACTCAAACCTATTGGCCTGATTTTAATGAATCGGAACTTGATGATATTTTAAGTGATTTTAGTAAAAGAGAGAGAAGATTTGGAGGTATTTAGTTTTATTTTTGGTATTTGTATTGGTTCATTTTTGAATGTTTTAATACTAAAACTTCCCCTTAGTGAATCAATTTTTACAAAAACTAGAAGTAAATGTCCCTCTTGTAATCATCTGATTTATTGGTATCATAATATCCCACTTTTTTCATATCTTTTTTTAAGAGCTAAATGCTCTTATTGTGGAGCTAAAATTTCATTTCAATATTTTTTAGTGGAACTTTTAAGTGGAATCATAACTTTAGTTTTATTTTTAAAACTAGGGTTTAGTCAAGAATTTATTTACATGTGTTTATTATCTTATGTGTTAATAACTTTATCTTTTATAGATTTAAAATATAAAGCAGTGCCAGATTATCTACTTTTGATAGTTCTTATACTCTCTTTAATTGCCACAAATTTCTCTTTGATAGAGTCTTTTAAAAATGCTTTTTTATTCTCTGGGGCTTTTGTTTTATTGAATTTTGTAATTACTTTTTATATTCAAAACATAAAATCAAAACTTTTAAAGGATGAGAGTTTAAAGACTCAAGAAGCCTTAGGTGAGGGAGATATCCCAATAATTGCAATGTTAGGAATTATGCTTGGAGTAAGCGGTGGATTGTTTGCTATATTTTTAGCGGCAATTTTCGCTATAATTCCCGCAATTTATTCAAATTTTGTAAAAAAAGATATTCAAACTCCATTTATTCCATATTTAGTTTTAGGTTTTTTTACTGAATATTTTTTTGATTTAGAAACAATTATAAGGGCATTTTATTGAAATTAAAACACTATTTACACTCTCAATTAGCAATTACATTTTTCCCAATATTTTTTGGACTTTTTTTTATAACTTCAGTTATTTTTTTAGTTAAAATTGCAGCATTAACTTCAATAATTACAATTAATTTTGCGGAGTTATTTAGTTTATTTGCTTATGTTATGCCACAAATTATATTTTATACAATGCCTATTTCATTTTTTTTATCACTAGTTATAACATTAGCTAAATTAGCAAGTGAATATGAACTTACAGTTATTACATCTTTTGGTTTAAATCCTATAAATATTTTAAAAATATTTGCACCAGTTACTTTACTTTTATCTGTAATGTTACTTGTAATTTCTGTGGGTTTAATTCCAAAAACTAAATTTCTTACAAAACAATTTTTAGATAAAAAGAAAAAAGAGGCAAACTTTAATATAAAACCTAGTCAATTTGGGCAAAAGTTTGGAGATTGGTTGATTTATATTGATGGGAAAGAAGAAAAAGTATATGACCAAATAAAACTTTTTAAAACAGAAAAAAAAGAGGATCAGTTTATTGTTAGCCAAACAGCTATTTTAGACAATGAAAAAGGCTCTTTAAGTTTTAAATTAATTGATGGAAAAGCTTTTGTGATTAATGAAAAAGAGTTTAATCAAATAGATTTTAAATCTATGTATATAAATGATTCTATTTCTGATAGTAAACTTGGAGTTTTTACAGATTCTTACAATTATTGGAAAACTAACATTAAAAAAAATCTAGATACTGACGATTTAACATTTTATGTTTTAACTTCTCTTTTCCCTCTAATATCACTGTTTTTAGTAATTACTTTTGGATATTTTAATCCAAGATATGAAAAAAATAGAGCAGTTTTTTATTCACTAATTGCAGTAGTTTTATATTATGTTTTAATAAAATTAATTGGAGATAAAATTTTATTACATGCATTATATGTAATACCAACGATTTGGATTTTAGGAACATATATTTTATATTCAAAAACAATACAAAAAGAGTATTAAGTAATAAATGAATTTAAAATTTACTCTTGCTTATGATGGAAGTTTGTTTCAAGGAAGTCAAAAACAACCAAATGGTTTAACTGTTGAAGATAAACTTCTTAAAGCATTTAAAAAAATAAATATAGAAACAAATATTGTTTTAAGTGGTAGAACTGATAAAGAAGTTCATGCAACTGGACAAGTTTTTAATTGTATAGTTCCTGATTATTGGGAAGATTTTTTCAAATTAAAAGAGGTTTTAAATAAAAATCTTCCATCTTCAATAAAAATATCAAAAATATCAAAAGTAGATAATAACTTTCATTCAAGATTTCATGCAAAAAAAAGAGTTTATCGATATTTAATCACAACAAAACCTACAACTCCATTTAATGATAAATTTATTACTTATGTTAAGAATATAGATGAAAAACTTATCAAAGAGGCAATAAAAGAGTTTATTGGAATTTATGATTTTAAATATTTTCATAAAACAGGAAGTGATAAAGAGTTAACAAAACGGGAAATTTTTGATACAAAATTTTATAAATATAAAGATATTTATGTTTTTAAATTTACGGCAAATTCATATTTAAGGTCTCAAATTAGACTTATGGTTGGATTTTTACTTGCAATTAATGATAATAAACAAACTATTAAAAATTTAAAAGAACAGCTGAGTTTAGAAAAACATCATTTTAAAACACCAGCTATCGCAAATGGGCTTTATTTGGCAAAAATAAAATATTAACTATTTTATTAAACCAACTTCTTTAAAATATCTTTTTGCTCCATCATGTAATGGTGCTGATAATCCATTAAGTAAAGACTCTTTTGTGATATTTGCATAAGCTGGATGAAGTTTTTTGAATTCATCAAAATTTTCTAAAATAGCTTTTACTAAAAAATAAACAATATTATCATCCATATTTTCATTTGTAACAAGAACTGCTTTTACTCCAAATGTTGAAACATCAATATTTTGCCCTTTATAAGTTCCTGCTTTTATATCTGCTTTTGCAAAATAAGGATATTTGTTTATTAAAGAGTTTAATATATTATCTTCAATAGAGATAATTCTTATTTCTGAGAAATTTGCAGCATCTTTTATATTTATTGTTGGATGTCCAACCATATAAAAATATCCATCAATTTTATTGTTTTTTAATGCATCAGGCATTTCTGAAGCACCAAATGTAGCAGCTTCTTTTAAATCACTTTTTTTAATTCCCACTTCATCAAAAAGTGTTAAAGTAGTTGTTTCATTCCCACTTCCACTATTTCCTAAATTAATTCTTTTTCCTTTTATATCTAATAGATTATGTATATTTGCATCTTTTTTTGTAACTAAAGTTAATAATTCAGGATAAATAGCCATAACAGATTTAAGTTTAGAAAATTTAGCATCTTTAAAAACACCTGCACCTTTTGAAGCTTGGTAAACAATATCAGATTGAACTATTCCAAAATCAAGGTCACCATTTTTTATAGCATCTAAGTTATACAAAGAACCATCGGTAGATTCAACAGAACATCTTATTTTAGACTCTTTTTTATATTGATTAACAAATTTACAAATAGCACTACCTGTTGGATAATAAGTACCAGTTACTCCACCTGTTCCAATAGTTATAAAATCAGCCGAAAACAAAGGTGTAGATAAAATTGTCAATAAAGAAATTTTTAAAATATTTTTCATGTTTTTCCCATATAATAGTCAATGATTAATAATTTAACATATAATTATTTGACTATGACTTAAATTCTTAAAAAATTAAAATAAAAGTACTTGACAAATAAAGACTCAATAGGTTATAATTCTTTAGCAGTTTGAGATACTGAGTGCTAAATTATGAAAATGGTCGTAAATATGATAGATAAAAAAGAGTTTTTGTTACAATCTATTATTAAAGCTTATATTGAGCATCTTGAGCCAATTGGTTCAACTCAATTAAAATCTATGTACGATATTACTTATTCACCAGCGACTATTAGGGGTTACTTTAAAAAGTTGGGGGAAGAGGGTTATCTTGCACAAGAACATATAAGTAGTGGAAGAACTCCAACAACTGAAGCTTTAAAACAATATTGGCAAACAAAACTTAATTTTAAACTAAAAGGTGTAAATTTACGAGCTTTAGAATATTTTGCTTCAAATATAGGGCTGTCTGTTTTTATAAAAAAAGAGAAATCTGATATATTAAAAAATATTTTAAATGTAGAAAATAGATATATGATATTAGAATTTTCTTCATTTGCCATTAGTGTTAAGTATTCGGATGCACTTTATAGATTTTTGAATGATATGATAGGTTTAGATTTAAAAGATATTACAAGAGTTTCAAAAGATGTAGGTGCTTATGAGGTTTATGAATCTATAAATCAGACTTTACAAAATTCGGATTTTCAGATTTTCAATTATAAAGAGTTTTTAAATTTGGCTTTAAATTATGACTTTGATGAATATACTATTAATAGTTTTCTAAAAGGTCAAGTTTTAGATGAATTAAAAGAGGGTTTATATTTTGATAAATTATTACCATCAAATTATATTGGAATTTGTAATTACTGTAAAATCAACAATGAAGATGTAAAGATGTTAGTTATTGGTGAATTACCAAAAGATTATGAATATTTTTATGAAAAAATTACAACTTTTTAGGAGATAAATGTGAGTGAAGAAAAAAAAGAAGAGTTAATACAAGAAGAAGTTCAACCAGAAGTGGTAGTTGAAGAAACTCCAAAAGAAGAGAGTTTAGAAGAAAAAGTTGCAAAACTAGAGCAACAGTTAAAAGATAGTGAAGATAAATATTTAAGAGTTCATGCTGATTTTGAAAATATCAAAAAAAGACTTGAAAGGGAAAAATATCAAGCTATTGATTATGCAAGTGAAAAATTTGCAAAAGATTTATTAGCTCCAATTGATAGCCTTGAAATGGCTTTAGCTTCAGCTAATGTTGATTTAGATGCTGCTGAATTATTAGGAAAATTAAAAGAGGGAATTGAACTTACAATTAAAAATTTCAATACTACTTTTGAGAAACATAATATTTCAAAAATTGAAACAGATGGTGAGTTTGACCCAAATGTTCACAATGCAGTTATGCAAGTAGATAGTGCAGACCACGAATCTGGGCAAATAGTTGCAGAATTACAAAAAGGTTATATGTTAAAAGATAGGTTATTAAGACCATCAATGGTTAGTATCGCTAACTAATATTTTGACCGTAATGTCATTAAACTAGATAGATTTGAAAAGATATAAATTAAAATAAAAAACAAAACTTAATAAGGATAAAAAAATGAGTAAAGTAATTGGAATAGATTTAGGAACAACAAACTCTTGTGTTGCAGTTTATGAAAATGGTGAAGCGAAAATCATCCCAAATAAAGAGGGAAAAAACACAACTCCTTCTATCGTAGCATTTACAGATAAAGGTGAAGTTTTAGTTGGAGATCCAGCAAAAAGACAAGCAATTACAAATCCAGAAAAAACTATTTATTCAATCAAAAGAATTATGGGTCTAATGATGGATGAGCCAAATGCAAAAGCAGCTCAATCAAAAGTTGGATACAAAATCGTTGATAGAAATGGAGCAGCAGCTGTTGAAATCGCTGGAAAAGTATATACTCCTCAAGAAATTTCTGCAAAAATTTTAGGAAAATTAAAAGCTGATGCTGAAGAATATTTAGGAACAACTGTAACTGATGCTGTTATTACAGTTCCAGCATACTTCAATGATGCACAAAGAAAAGCAACTCAAGAAGCTGGAACAATTGCTGGTCTTAATGTATTAAGAATCATCAATGAGCCAACAGCTGCATCTTTAGCTTATGGTTTAGATAAAAAAGGTGAAGAAAAAGTTCTTGTTTACGATTTAGGTGGAGGAACTTTCGACGTTACTGTATTAGAAATTGGTGATGGAACGTTTGAAGTACTTTCAACTGATGGAAATGCTTTCTTAGGTGGAGATGACTTCGATAATGCAATTATTGATTGGTTAGCAAAAGAGTTCAAAGATGAAAATGGTTTTGATGTTAAAAATGACAAAATGGCATTACAAAGATTAAAAGATGCTGCTGAAAATGCTAAAAAAGAGTTATCATCAGCTGAATCAACAGAAATCAACTTACCATTTATCTCTATGGGAAGTGCAGGTCCTGTTCACTTAGTTAAATCATTAACAAGAGCAAAATTTGAATCTATGACTGAACATTTAATTAATGAAACATTAGATCACATCAAAATTGCATTAAAAGAAGCTGGATTAAGTAAAGATGAAATCCAAGAAGTAATTATGGTTGGGGGATCAACAAGACTTCCAAAAGCAAATAAAGTTGTAAGAGAATTCTTTGGAAAAGATTTAAATAAAGGTGTAAATCCTGATGAGGTTGTTGCTGCTGGTGCTGCTGTTCAAGCTGGAGTTTTAAAAGGTGATGTTAAAGATGTATTATTATTAGACGTTACTCCTTTATCTTTAGGGATTGAAACTTTAGGTGGAGTTATGACTAAATTAATTGAAAAAGGAACTACAATTCCCGTTAAAAAATCTCAAGTATTCTCAACTGCTGATGATAACCAACCAGCTGTTTCAATTCATGTTTCTCAAGGGGAAAGAGAGTTTGCAAGAGATAACAAATCTTTAGGTATGTTTGAACTTTCAGATATTCCAGCAGCTCCAAGAGGTGTTCCTCAAATTGAAGTAACATTTGATATTGATGCAAATGGTGTTTTAAATGTATCTGCAAAAGATAAAGGAACTGGAAAAGAGAACAAAATTACAATCTCTGGTTCATCTGGTTTAAGTGATGCAGAAATTGAAAAAATGGTTCAAGAAGCTGAAGCAAACAAAGAAGCAGATGCTAAGAAAAAAGCTGTAATTGAAGTAAGAAATCAAGCTGATGCATTATTACACTCAACTAAAAAAACTTTAGAAGAGAATGAAAATGCAGTTAGCGAAGATGAGAAAAAAGCAATTATTGATGCAGCAGCTGATTTAGAAGAAACATTAAAAAATGACAATGCTACAAAAGAAGATATTGAAGCTAAATTAAAAACTTTAACTGAAAAATCTCACAAATTAGCAGAAGCTATGTATAAAAAAGAGGGTGGGGAAGCTGGTGCTCAACCAAACCAAAAAGCTAAAAAAGATGACGATGATGTTATCGATGCTGAAGTAGAGTAATAACTCTACTTCATGCAAACAATATTTTTTTTATTAATCCTATTTTTAATAACTATTTTTTCTGTTCTTTTGTATTTCAAAACAAAAACTTCAAGAGTAGAAAAATTAGTTTCTGGTGAATGTCCATCTTGTAAACAAAAAGCTAAAA
>JAQUIV010000062.1 GCA_028681275.1 Aliarcobacter sp. | reverse complement strand
CATTTTAAAAAAATTAAACAAACTCTCCTCCTATTATTGTTTTATCTACAAATTTTGTATGCAAAATAATTTGCATAGGTAAATCTTCCATATCTTCCACTTCATCTGGTAAAGAAAAAGTTATCATGTCAGCATCAAACTCTTTTTGAAGAGTTCCCTTGTTTAATCCTAACGCCCTAGCCCCATTTAATGTTGCTGCTTTTAATAAAATATTTGAAAAATCAATAACATTTTTTTCATAATGAACCATCAAAGCATTTCTTAATTCATCAAACATTGATAAAGAGTTATTTGAACTAAGCCCATCTGTTCCTATTGTGAAAGGAATATCTTCCAGTTTTAATAAATCTAATTTACTGTTATTTAAAACTCTATTTGAAGTTACACAATGATTTATACTTGCTCCCAATGATTTGATTTTTTCTAAATCAGCATCACTTGCTTCAACACAGTGTGTAAATGAAAGATTTTTTATATTTGAAAATAGATTCAAAAACTCCATTGGTTTTGAAACAGCTTTTTCTTGCCCTAAAAAATTTTTGAAAAAATTCAAAAATGATCCCTCATCTTTATGAAGCCAAGCAAACTCTTCTGGTGATTCTAAAAAATGTGAACTAACAGATAAATCTTCTTCCCTTGCTAATTTCAAAGTTTCCCTTACTAAAAAAGGATGAACTGAATATGGTGAATGAATTGCAATTGCAGGAATAAAATTCTTTGCTTTATATTTTTTCGCATTTTTTAGTCTATCTTTAAAATCTGCAAATAAAGTATCAACCATATCACCTTTAGAACCAATCACTTCACAAAAAAACACCGTATTAATTGGAGTTTGAACACAAGATTCTAAATCAAAAGAGTAAGAAGAAATTGCTCCAATAGTTGTAGTTCCTGTTTTTTTCATTCTATCAAGTTTTGTAGAGATTAGTTTTTTATCAGCTTTATTTATTAAGTCATCTCTACTTTTAATTACTGAATTTAACCATGACATAAAATTACCATATTTTAAAGTAGTTGTGTTTGAACTAAACTCTAAATGTACATGGGAATTTATAAGACCTGGCATTAAAACTGAATTTTTTTCAAGATTTAAAATTTCTATGTTAGGATATTTTTTTTCTATATTTAAAAGTGTATCTATTTCTATTATTTTATCGTCAAAAACAACCGCACCATTTTTAATGATACTGTTGTTTTCATCGCAAGTTACTACCCAATTTGCACTTATTATTTTCATAAATTTTTAATTGTTAAGCGTTTTTTTGTTGAGCTTGAGAAATTGCTTTAACTTCAGAAATTATTTGCATTAATGCAATTAAACCCATGTGATAACCAAAAGGTCCAAATCCTGAAATAACACCAGTTGAAGCACCAGCAGTTACTGATTTTTGTCTAAACTCTTCTCTTTTATAAATATTTGAAATATGAACTTCAACTACTGGCATTGAAACTGCACTTAAAGCATCTTTTATAGCTATTGATGTGTGAGAATATGCAGCTGGATTTATCATTATTCCATCAACAGTTCCTAAACACTCTTGAATTCTATCAACAATTTCACCCTCAAGATTTGATTGAAAAAATTCAACCTCAACTCCATTTTGAGCAGCGGCTGCTTTTAATTGTTCATGAATTTGTTCCAAGCTCATTGAACCATAAATGTGTTGTTCTCTAATTCCCAACATATTTAAGTTTGGACCTTGGATAACGGCAATTTTCATATTATATTCCTTTTATAAATTTTAGGTAAGATTATAATAAAATTTATGTTAAACGATACCAAATTAAAGGCTTTTTATGAAAAACTTTATTCTTCAAAATGAGAATGCAATCTATTTTGAATGTAAATTTTCTTGTGATAATGTAATCTTTTTAAGTCTTAATGATGATAAATATTTTATTACAGATGCAAGATATGTTATTGAAGCAAAAGAATACGCAAAAAACTGTGAAGTTATCGAATCATCAAATCTAATAGAAACAACTAAAGAGATTTTGAAAAAAAATAAAATCAAAAAAATCACTTTTGATCCAAATGATTTTACCTATGCTACATATTTAAAACTAAGTGAAGATTTAAAAACTGAGTTTATAGAAGAGCCAAATTTTTCAAAACTAAAAAGAGTTATCAAAAGTGAAAAAGAGATACAACTACTAAAAAAAGCAGCCGAACTTGGACGAGATGGATTCAAAGAACTTGCAAAATATATAAGAAAAAATGGTTTTAATCAAAGTGAGCAATTTTTATACTTCAAAGCTTTTGAAAAAATGAGCCAAAGTGGAAAACTTGATATTTCTTTTGAACCAATTGTTGCAATCAATGAAAATGCAGCAAAACCCCACGCTCTTCCTACAAATAAAAAACTAAAATTAAATGATTTATTACTTGTAGATGCTGGAGTTAAATATAAAAGATATTGTTCAGATAGAACTTGTACAAGTGTTGTTAATTTTGAAAAATTCTCTTTTAAAAGAGAACAAAAATTCAAAAATAAAAAACATCAAAAAGTATATGACATAGTTTTAAAAGCCCAATTAAATGCCATTGAAAAAGCAAGAGTTGGAATGAAAGCAAATGAAGTTGATAAATTAACTAGAGATATAATAGAAAAAGCTGGATATGGAAAATATTTTGTTCACAGCACTGGTCATGGAGTTGGACTTGATATTCATGAATATCCAGTTATAAATTCAAAATCAGATGTAATAATTGAAGATAATATGGTCTTTACAATAGAACCTGGAATTTATCTAGCAAATGAATTTGGTGTTAGAATTGAAGATACAATTGTAATGCAAAATGGAAAAGCTGTAATACTTTAAAAATCAAAAAATAGCAAAAAATAAATCTTGATTTATTTTATCAAGTTTATTTTTTTGCTTTAAAAGAGAGAAATTTGAAAAAAAAATTAAGCCCTACTTTAACACTTTTTTATAGCTCTAATTTTCCAAAAAAATTCAATACTAATTCCCTTAAAAAATATAGTGTAACCATTGGAATTGGGGGAAATATTGGAGATACAAAAAAAATATTTGATAAATTAATCTTATGTTTAAAAAAAGATGCAAGATTTACTTTACTTATGACTTCACCTCTTTTACAAAATCCACCCTTTGGATTCTTGGAACAAAGTGATTTTTTAAATGGTATAATTCGCCTCAAAACAAATCTTTGTCCTAATGCTTTTTTAAAGGCAATGCAAAGATATGAAAATAAATTCGGAAGAAAGCGATCCTTTCAAGATGCGCCTAGAACCTTGGATATAGATGTAATATTTTTTGACAATAAAAAAATAAATACACCAAATTTAATTATCCCTCACAAAAATTGGGCAAATAGAGAGTCAGTGATTATTCCTTTAAAAAGGATGAAAAATGAACGAAAAACAAAAAAAAGTTATGGTTGGAATGAGCGGTGGAATTGATTCTTCAGTTACTGCTTATATGCTACAAAAAGAAGGTTACGAAGTTGAAGGAATTTATCTAAAACTTCATAATAGAACTGACGGTTATCACGAAAGAAATTTAGGTTATATTGAAGATGTAGCTAAATTTTTAAATATCAAATATCACATATTAGACTTAGCAAATGAATTTTCAAAAGAAGTTTATGACTATTTTGTTGATTCTTATTTAACTGGAACTACTCCAAATCCATGTGTAAAATGCAATAAACAGATAAAATTTGGTGCAATGCTTGATTTTGCAAAAGAACATGGTGCAAATTTTTTAGCGACTGGACATTATGCAAAAACAGATGGTGAATTTTTTTATGAAGCTGATGATAAAACAAAAGACCAAAGTTATTTTTTATCACAAGTAGATAAAGAAGCCTTAAAATATATGATGTTTCCATTAAGTACTTATAAAAAAGAAGACATCGTAAAATTTGGTGCTGATTTAGATGTTGCATACAAAAAAATTACAGAAAAAAGTGAATCTCAAGAGATTTGTTTTGTTGAAACTGTTTATACAGATGTTGTAAAAAGACATGCAAACATTGACCAAGAAGGTGATGTTTTAGATGAGAATGGAAAAGTGGTAGGAAAACATAAAGGTTTTGCACACTATACAATAGGAAAAAGAAGAGGATTTACAGTTCATGGAGCACATGAACCACATTTTGTTACAAAATTAAATCCAAAAAATAATACTATTGTTGTTGGGAAAAAAGAGTCTTTAGAAGTAAATGAAGTTATTGCAAATAATCTAAATATGTTTATTGATAAAACAGAATTTTCTTGTAGTGTAAAATTAAGATACCGTTCAGTTTCAACACCTTGTAAAGTAAAAATTGAAAATCAAAAAGCTTATATAACTTTAGAAGAACCTGCTTTTGGAGTTGCTGCTGGACAATTGGCTGTTTTTTATGATGGTCAAAAAGTAATTGGAAGTGCTTGGATTGAGAGTGCTAAATAAATCTTTTTAAGATTTATTTAGTTTTATAATTTAGGAGATTAACTCCTAAATTATTTTTATATTAGAATGTATATTCTACACTTGCTAATACATATTTATCGTCAGAATCTCCATTTGCTTCGTCTGCATTAACATCTCCATATAAAACAGAAGTAGCTAAAGACTCAGTAATTGGATAACCAACTGTTAAATTTAACTCTTTTTCTTTAAAGTCTGTACCAAATTTAGTTTCACCATATAATGCACCTAATTCAATATCAGCAATTGTGTATCCTAAAGAACCATATACAGTTTTTGCATCAGCTGCATAAGTATTGTTTCCTGTATCAAATGGAGAGATGTTATCACCATAAGAATCCATTAGACCAACACCTGCATCTTTATCAGTTTTAATATATCCAACAGCTGCTGTTAAATCTTTAATTGTTGTATTTAACTCTAAATGACCAATTGATCCATCATCAATTAAATTTCCATTAGTATCGAATGTACCAGCTAAACTATTATCAACTGAACTTGCTGCATAATGAGCTATAACACCAAAATAATCAGCAGTAAATGTTGTTTTTAAACCATAAAAATCAACTACATCTGGAGCTGAATATGCATAAGGATTAAATTCTACACCTTTTAAACCACTATATTTAACATCAGCTACATAAGCACCTTTTTTAGTGATTTCTGTGAAATCTGCACTTGTATCAATTCCTGATTCAGCTTGTCTATCTGTATAACCTAATACAACTACTGTATCAGGAATAGCTGTAATTCCTGCAACAACAGACTCATTATAATCACCTAACCATTCTAAATCGATAGCTTGTCTACCAGCACTTAAAAAGAATGCATCATTTGCATATTTTACATAAGCTTCAGTCATTAAAGAATTGTTAGCAAATGCATTATCATAATCAGCAGTTTCTACTTCACCTAAATAAAGATTCCCTTTAAATTCAGCTTTTGCAGTAAAACCATAAAAAGAAGCAGTTTCATAAGCTACTGTTGCGTTACCATTTCCAAACCCAGAATCAAGATTTCCATTTTTGTTGTCATGTTTTTCACCATATAAAGCTATACTTCCAGAAGCTTTACCATTTTTAAAAGCTGAATCAATAGTATCAGCTCCAAATGCCATAGAAGAACTTAATAATAATCCACACGCTACTAAACTAATTGTTTGACCTTTGAATAGGTTTTTCATTTTTTTTCCTTGTAAATAAATATATTTTGAATCACTATCATCGCGTTAATAGTTTTCCATTTTAGAAGAACAATAGAATTATAACATCTAGCAAATTTAAAATAAACAAGCTACCTGTATAAAATATATACATATTTATAAATCTAAATTGTATCCTTATTAATGATAACGATTATTATTTTACTGTTTATTATATTAATTATTGATTAACTTAATATTCATTAAGTACACTTTAGATAATATTCGAAATCAATAAAATGTAAGGAATTTTTATGTCAACATTTAAACTTTTTAGTGGTTCAGCTAATCCTGAATTTGCAGTAAAAGTAGCAGAATATTTAGGTATGAATGTATCAAATGCAACACTTAATAAATTTAGTGATGGAGAAATCTCTGTTCAAATTACAGAAAGTGTAAGAGGTCAAGATGTATTTATAGTTCAACCAACTTGTGCTCCAACAAATGATAATTTAATGGAATTATTAATTATGGTTGATGCACTTAAAAGATCAAGTGCAAAAACAATTTCAGCAGTAATTCCATATTATGGATATGCAAGACAAGATAGAAAAGCCGCTCCAAGAGTTCCAATTACTGCAAAATTAGTTGCTGATATTTTAGAAAAAGCAGGTATTTCAAGAGTTGTAACTATTGATTTACACGCAGCTCAAATTCAAGGTTTTTTTAATATTCCAGCTGATAATTTATTTGGTTCTATATTATTTAAAAACTATATTAAATCTAAAAACTTAGCAAACCCAATTATTGCAAGTCCAGATATTGGTGGAGTTGCACGAGCTAGATCATATGCGGATAAATTAGGTTATGACTTAGTAATAGTTGATAAAAAAAGAGAAAAAGCAAATGTTGCTGAAGTTATGAATATCATTGGTGATGTAAAAGGTAAAGATGTTATCTTAGTTGATGATATGGTAGATACTGCTGGAACTTTAGTAAAAGCTGCTGAAGTTTTAAAGAAAAAAGGTGCAAATTCTGTAATGGCATGTTGTACGCATGGTGTTTTAAGTGGTCCAGCATATGAAAGAATTGAAAAAGGTGAATTGGATGAATTAGTTATTTCTGACACAATTCCTACACGAAAAGATGCTAAAAAGATAACTGTATTAACAGCTTCAACTATGATTGGTGAAGCAATAAGAAGAATTCATAATAATGAGTCTGTTAATTCGATATTTACGGCATAATACAAAATTAAAAAAATTTTGCTATAATGCGCAATATTATTTATATAAAAGGAAAAACAATGAAAAAGATTTTATTATCAACTGTTGCATGTGCAACTATGATGTTAGCTGCAAACTCTGATTACAAATATGAAATTACACCTATGGTTGGTGGAACTTATACTGAAGGTAACTTAGGTTTAGATAGAAACTATGCAAATGGTGGATTAAGTTTAGGTTTTAACCAATTTGATTCTTTTATTGATCAAGTTGAACTTGGTTTTTTAAGATCAATTGAAGATGTAGACTACGAAGGTGGAAACAGAAATACTGGTATCACTAGAGTTTTCACTAACTTAGTAAAAGAGTATGACTTAACTTCTGATGTATCTTTATATACATTAGTTGGAGCTGGTGTTGAAATTTTTGATACTGAAGCTAACGGAAACCAAGATGGTATCTTTGGTAACTATGGTGCTGGAGTAAAATATAAAGTTGCTGATAATTTCGCTTTAAAATTCGATGTTAGACATTTAGTTGAAGCTGATCATGGAGATAACAACTTATTATATAACGTTGGATTTGCTATTCCATTTGGAGAAGTTGCTAAACCAGCTCCAGTTGTTGAAAAAGCTGCTCCAGTTGTTGCTAAACCAGCTCCAGTTGAAGCTCCAAAAGATTCTGATAATGACGGTGTTATCGATTCATTAGACGAATGTCCAAATACAATGGCTAAAGCAAAAGTTGACTCTGTTGGATGTATGACTTTAGTAAACTTAAACATTAATTTTGATACAAATTCTTCTGTAATTAAAGATTCTTACAATTCTAGAATTGTTGAATTTGCAAACATGATGAAAGCTAATCCAAAATTAAAAGCAACTATTGCAGCGCACACTGACTCTGTTGGTTCTGATGCTTACAACCAAAAATTATCAGAAAGAAGAGCTGCTTCTACTGTTGAAGCTTTAAAAGCACTAAAAGTAGACGCTTCTAAAATTACTGCTGTTGGTTATGGTGAAACTAAACCAGTTGCTACAAATGCAACTGCTGAAGGTAAAGCTCAAAACAGAAGAGTTGAAGCTGTAATGGCTAAATAATTTTTTCAAATTATTTTTTCTAGTAAAAGAGGGGTTGAGATTTTCTCAGCCCCTTTTTTTATTCCTAAAATAAAATAATAATTAACATTTTTAATTATTAATAAAGTTATTCTGTTATAATAAATAAAATTAGTTATATCAAGGAAAATTTAATGAAAAAAGTTCTAATAGGTTCAATTTGTTCTAGTCTGATTATTTTTGCTGCAAGTAATCCAAGTACAGAATATAGTTATGAAATAACACCTTTTGGTGGAGGTATTTTAACAGATACTAAATCTGGATTAGATAATAACTACTTAAATGCAGGAATTTCACTTGGGAAAAATTTAGATGATTCTTTTATTAATCAAGTTGAAATTGCTTATTTACGAAGTGATAATCTTAAATATAAAAATTTAGTAGGAAATACTAATGTAAATAGATTATTTTTAAATGCTGTAAAAAATTTTCCTTTAAACGAAAAATTATCTGCTTATGCTTTAGCAGGGCTTGGTTATCAAGATGTTACACATGAAGCTTTTGAGCATAATGATTCTGCTGTTTTAAATTATGGTTTGGGATTAAGATATGATATTCCTTATTATGGAATTTCTGTAAAAAGTGATGTAAGACATTTAATTGCAGTTGAAAATAGTACAAATGATGTCATGTATACATTAGGATTAGCAATGCCTTTAGGGAAAAAATATACTGATGATATAAAAGCAACTGTTCCTATTGTAAAAGAAGAAAAAGTTGAAGAGAAAAAAGAAATTATAGAGCAAAAACCTGTCATTTTACCTCAAGATGATGATAAAGATGGAGTTATTAATAAACTAGATAAATGTCCAAATACAACAGAAGGTGTTAAAGTAAATAGTGATGGTTGTGTTGAAACTATTAATTTAAATATTAACTTTGATAATAACTCAGCAGATATTAAAAATACTTACAATGAAAAACTTATTTCTTTTGCAAAAATTATGCAAGAAAATAAAAATTTAACTGCTGTTATTGAAGCGCATACTGATTCAAAAGGAAGTGATTCTTATAACCAAACATTATCTGATAAAAGAGCAACTTCAGTGGTAAATGCTTTAAAAACATATGACATTGATTCAAGTAGATTAAAAGCTATCGGATATGGTGAAACACAACCAATTGCAACAAATGACAATGAAGAAGGAAAAGCTCAAAATAGAAGAGTTACTGCTTTATTAAATCAATAATTTAGAAAAGATTTAGAGTAAATCTCTAAATCTTTTTGGATAAATTTTCTACTAATTCCCATTTAACTATAAACTTACTAACTTTTAGATACAATCGCGATATAAATAATAAACAAATAGGATAAACCTTGCAAAAAAATATTAGAAACTTTAGTATTATTGCACATATTGATCATGGTAAATCAACTCTTGCAGATAGAATTATTCAAGAGTGTGGAGCCATTGCAGATAGAGATATGTCTGCTCAAGTTATGGATACAATGGATATTGAAAAAGAGCGTGGAATTACTATTAAAGCGCAAAGTGTTAGACTTGATTATATAAAAGATGGACAAAAATATGTTTTAAATCTTATTGATACTCCAGGACACGTTGACTTTTCTTATGAAGTTAGCCGTTCATTAGCTTCATCAGAGGGTGCATTGTTGATTGTTGATTCAACGCAAGGTGTTGAAGCACAAACAATTGCAAATGTATATATTGCAATGGATAATAACTTAGAATTATTACCTGTTGTAAATAAAATAGATTTACCAAGTGCTGACCCAATTAGGGTTTTAGAAGAAGTTGAAGAAGCTATTGGGCTTGATTGTACACATCATAATCTAATTTCTGCAAAAACTGGTCTTGGAGTAAAAGATTTAATAGATGCTATTGTTGATAGAGTTCCTGCTCCAAATGGAGATGAAGAAGCTCCTACAAAAGCACTTATTTATGACTCTTGGTTTGATAATTATCTTGGGGCTTTAGCACTTGTTAGGGTTTACGATGGAAGTATCAAAAAAGGTCAAAAAATCAAACTTATGAACACAAAAGTTGAACATCAAGTTATTGGTTTAATGTATCCACATCCATTAAAAAGACAAGATACAAATGAGATAAAAACTGGTGAAATTGGAATTGTTGTACTTGGACTTAAAACTTTAGATGGAATTGCAGTTGGTGATACAATGACTGATGCAAAAATACCAACACAAGTTGCAATTGATGGATTTGAACCAGCTAAACCTTTTGTATTTGCAGGAATTTATCCAATTGAAACTGATAAATTTGAAGATTTAAGAGAAGCCTTAAATAAATTAAAATTAAATGACTCTTCAATCTCATTTGAGCCTGAAAGTTCAGCAGCTTTAGGAAGTGGATTTAGAACAGGTTTCTTAGGAATGCTTCACATGGAAGTAATCAAAGAAAGACTAGAAAGAGAGTTTGATTTAGATTTAATTGCAACTGCTCCAACTGTTATTTATGAAATTTTAAAAACAGATGGAACAAGAATTTCAATTCAAAATCCAAGTGAAATGCCAGCACCAAACTACATAGATACAATTTTTGAACCTTATGTAAAAGCAACTATTTTAGTGCCTGATGAGTTTTTAGGAAATGTTATAAAACTTCTTAATGACAAAAGAGGTGCTCAAAATAAAATGGATTATATTGGGAAAAGAGTTTTACTAGATTATGATATTCCAATGAATGAAATCGTAATGGATTTTTATGATAAATTAAAATCAACAACAAAAGGTTACGCATCTTTTGATTATGAACCAGTTGGATTTAGACCTGGTGTTTTACAAAAACTTGATATTAAAGTTGCAGGTGAAGTTGTAGATGC
>JAQUIV010000157.1 GCA_028681275.1 Aliarcobacter sp. | reverse complement strand
AAATAGTATTAAGTTCAACAGCTGGAGAATTATGTACTTTTAATTTGAATGAAAAAAGAGATAGTTTATATAATGATGCAAGTGGCGTGTGGGATAATATTGTATTACAAGCTTTTAGTGATGAAATAATTGAGCAAGTTGAAATTTTAACTATTCCATTACATAGTGAAAATATTACAAACCAAACAATTTCACATAATGAAAGAATAGAAAAAATCAAAAATGAGATTGATAAACAAAAAATTCCATTTAAAATAAACCATGAAAATTGTTATGCTCTTACTTTTGTGGATGGTTTATCAAATAGTGAAAGTTTTTTAACCCAAGCTATATATGAAAGTGGAAAATTACCTTGTTTGATTGTTGGGGGAAGTGCTGGTGGAAAGTTTGATTTTAAAGATACATTTTTATTTAATAATGAACAAACTCTAAGACATAACGCAATAATTATTCTTACAAAATTAAAATCAAATATAAAATATGGAGTATTCAAATCTCAAAGTTGTGAAAAAACAAATTTGAGTTTTTTAGTTGCCCAATCAAATATGTTAAATAGAAGTGTTCAAAGTGTATTAAATTCAAAGGGAAATAGAATTGTAAATTTTGTAGATTCATTATGCCATCATCTAAATTGTAGTTTACAAGATTTAAAAACTGTATTGGCTGATTATACTTTTGCCATTGAAGTTGATGGAGAACTTTATATTAGGTCAGTTTCAAATCTTGATATAGAGAAAAAACAAATTTCATTTTTTTGTGATATTTCATTTGGGGATTTATTATATTTAGTAAAAAACAAAGAGTTTGTTTCTCAAACAAATATTGATTTTGCAAACTTTTCAGCAAGAAAAAAATCAAAACCAATTGGTGGAATATTAAATGATTGTATTTTAAGAAGATTATTAAACACAGCAAATCTAAACTCTTTAAAAACTTTTAATGATATTCCCCTTGCAGGTTTTTCAACTTTTGGAGAGCTTTTAGGATTAAATATCAACCAAACTTTAACAGCAATATTTTTTTATGAAGTTGAAGATGAAAATGATTTCTACGATGAATATGTAGATAATTTTGTGCATAAATATGCAAAATTTAGTGGATATTTTATCCAAAGAGAAATTCATAAATATCAACTTATCGCAAAAGTTAGAATGGCAGTAATAAATAGTCTAAAAGATGCCTTCCCACTTATAAAAGATATGGTTGAGATTTTAAATTATGTTTACGAAGATACAACTCAAACTAATAAATTAATTACTCAAATGACAAAAAAATTTGAAGGTTTCTCAAGTGATATTTTAAGTAATGTAGAAACAAATACAACTCTTGTTGAAAACATGGATAAATTAACAAAAAATGCAAGGGATACAAAACAAGTATTATCTTCAATTTCAAGTATTGCAATACAAACAAATCTATTAGCTCTAAATGCTGCAATTGAGGCAAGTAGGGCTGGAGCTTTTGGAAATGGATTTAAAGTAGTTGCAGATGAGGTGAAAAAATTGGCATCAAAAACACAAGCTAGTTTAAGTGATAGTAATCACTCGGTTGATGTAACAATCAAAAGTGTAAGTTTAATTTCTGAAGATATTAAAAATGCAAGTATTAAGTTATCAAATGTATCAGAAGATATGGAACAAATAAATGAAACCATAGGAAAAATACAAGAGAACTCAAATCATAGTAATAGTTTTATTGGAAATAAAAAAACAAGTTTTGAAAATCTAATTACAAGTATGAATGTTATTGAAAAAATACAAACACAGTTAGAAATCTTAGAAGATAATTTTTAAAATGAAAAAAAATATCCTAGAACTAAAAAATGTAGATTTTTCTTATGGAAAAAAACAAGTATTAAAAAATGTCGCTTTAAATATAAAAGAGGGAACTTTCTCTGTTTTATTAGGACTTAATGGTGCTGGAAAATCTACACTTTTTTCTTTGGTTACAAGATTATTAAATCTTCAAAGTGGAGAGATTTTTATAAATGGTTTTTCAATTCAAGACTATTCAAATGCACTAAAAGATATAGGAATAGTTTTTCAAGAACCAACTTTAGATTTGGATTTAACAGTAAAACAAAATTTATATTATTACGGTTCATTAAAAGGTTTAGGTTTTAAAGAAACAATCCTTTCTATAAATGATGAAATAGAAAAACTTGAACTTTTAGATGTTATGGATACGACAGTTCGAAACCTAAATGGTGGACATAGACGAAGAGTTGAAATTCTAAGAGCTTTAATAAATAAACCAAAACTTCTTTTACTTGATGAAGCAACGGTTGGACTTGATTTAAAAAGTAGATTTGATATTTTGGCTTACGTAAGAGATTTAGTTCAAACAAAAAATATATCAGTGTTATGGATTACCCACCTTTTTGATGAGGTAATTTTAGAAGATAATTTATCTATTATCAAAGCTGGGCAAATCATAGATAGTGGAATAGTAAAAGATATTGTTTCTAAATATGAAAAAGAAAATTTAGTTGATACTTTCAACTTTTTAGTAAGGTAAAAAATGAAAAAATATATATCTTGTATGAAAGGAATTATCTACAAAGAGTTAATAAGATTTTTAAAACAAAAAAGTA
>JAQUIV010000156.1 GCA_028681275.1 Aliarcobacter sp. | reverse complement strand
ATAAACGTTATAATTATTTTTAAAGATCATCCAGCTTCGATTGCAACGCTTCTCATCATTCTTTCGTTTGATGCGCTTCAGTCAAATTGGACGGGAATTATAATAGATTCTTTTACCTTTGTCAAGAGGTTTTTTCGCAAATTTTCAAATTTCTTTGCTTTTTTATCATTTTCTCTTGTTTTACAATACTTTAATAGTATTTTTTACTAATTTGTCTTAATTTTTGAATAACTTGTTTCTGGAGATATAATAATTTCTTTGTTTTTTCCATCTTTTGTGAAGAATTTTATACTGCAATGCTCTTTTATTTCATATTCCGATGATTCATTTTCATAATTACTTAATTTTGAATATACTTTTCCATCACTTCCAAATGATAATTGTCCTAAGGATGTTGTTTCATTACAAGAGATATTAACATCTGTTATTCCAAAACTTTTTGTAAGTAATACATATTTACTATTTGAATTATTCTCTTTACAATAGTTTGAACTATATATATTTTTTTTAGTTAAGGGATCTTTTAATGAATCTTCTGCACTTGGATGTCCTGATTTATTATTGTCACTATATATTGAATAATATATTCCATCTTCCGTTTCTCTACATCTGAAGAATTTAATTGTCCATCTTTTTTTATGCCACAAATTATCTTCTGAATCAAATTTATCATTTATAAATGCTTTAAATCTTGTGTATGAAAGATATAATGAAATTTTATTTGTAAGTTCTTCTAAATTGTTTATTTTGTTTTTAGGAATAAAGAGAGTGTATAAAAAGGCTATTAATGATATTGTTAATACTATTTCTAATAAAAAGTAAGATTTTTTCATTTAAGTTTTATTAAATAAGCTACAAAAAGTTCCTTACCATAATATTTTATACTTATTCTTTCACTTGGATAATCATAATTCTTTAGTGTTAAGAAATAATCATCACCTTTATCTATGTTATAAAATTTCAATCTTAATGCTAATTCTTCATTATCTGTTGTAATTGATTTTATATCTCTTTTTGAAAGTTCCTCAGCTAACTCTTTAATAAAATGATATTGATATACAAAATGTTTAGTTGAATTTGGAAGAATTAAATATAAAGGTTTATTTATAAAAGTTAAAATTACATTTATAGATAACATTAAAACTACTAATCCAGCTAAAATATTATAATTTGTTCTAAACTCTTTTAATCTAACTCTATATGCATGAAAAAAAGTTTTTAACATAAAAGGTAAAAAAATCACAACATAAGGTGCAAAATCTTCAATATAAATTCTTTGTCTAAATGAAAATATCAAAGATGAAATTAATGCAGTTGTAGATATGTACCAAATTAATGTTCTATCTTCTTTTATTCCTACTCTATAAATAGTATATAAAAAGTATAAAAAAAGAAAAGGTGAAAAAACTGTTGCATAAATAGCAAAGGTATCAACTAAAAATCCTCTTGGTTTACCAGAAGTAGAAAATCCATATATATACATAGAAACAAAAAATAACACTAAAGAAAAATATAAAAGTTTATTATTCTTATCTTTTAAAGAATAAAAAAACAAAGCTAAATATAAAATTGCAAAAGAGTTGTCTATAAATAGAAATAGTAAAAGTAAAAAATATGAGTGTTCATTATATTTTTTATAATAATATATGTAAAGTAATGTAAAAAATATTACTACAATTGCACTATTTACTAATAATGAAGCACTCAAAACTCCTGGAAGAATCATAAATATTACAATTGAAATATATCTATCTTTTTCATATCTAAAATAGTTTTCTGTAATTTTATACATTAAAATTACAGAAAAAATATAAAATAAAATAAAAGGTAGTCTTAAAGCAATATCATTTTGTCCCAAAATATATATAGATGTATTTGTAATTAAAGATAATACTGAATTATTTACAAATACATTTAAAGCTTCTTTATATGAAATACTAAGAGAATAACTAGCTTTAAACAACAATATAAAAAATAAAAATAGTAAGGAAGTATAAAAATAGTATTTATATTTGTTGTTTGTTATCATGTTTTATAATTTTAAAAAATTATCTATAATTTTATGTCCATGTTCACTCATAATTGATTCTGGGTGAAATTGTACTCCATAAATTTGTTTATCTTTTATCTCTAAAGACATTATCTCTTCATCATCTGCACTATAAGATGTAACAATTATCTCTTCAGGTAAGTTTTTATTTTCTACAATTAAAGAGTGGTATCTAGTTTGTGTAAACTCTTTTGGTAATCCGTCAAAAATTTTTGTATCTTTTACAACTTTTATTAAAGAAGTTTTTCCATGCATCATATTTTTTGCTCTTACAACATTTCCACCAAATACTTGTCCAATTGCTTGATGTCCTAAACAAATACCAAATATTGGTTTTTTTCCTGCAAAATATTTTATTACTTCTAAACAAACTCCTGCATCATCTGGTGTTGCTGGTCCTGGAGATATGATGATTTTTTGTGGATTTAAATCTTCTATTTGTTTTAAAGTTAATTCATCATTTCTTATAATTTTTAAATCAGCTCCTAACTCTAGGCAATATTGAACTATATTATATGTAAAAGAGTCGTAGTTATCAATCATTAA
>JAQUIV010000061.1 GCA_028681275.1 Aliarcobacter sp. | reverse complement strand
CTTTTATATGTTCTAACTCTTTTTTATCAAAATTATTAAGTCCTAAATTTATAATTTCAAGAAGTTCAGGTTTATTTTTTATTACACCAAATGCACCTCTTATTGGTTTTTCATTTCCTAAAAAACCAGAAATTTTGAATTTCCCATAACCAAAGTTTTGAATAATCATATCTGCTGTGATATTATCTAAGATATAACCATCAATTTCATCATTTTCTAGTTTTGAGATAGTCTCTTTTATATTATTATTTACAGTAACTTTTAGATTTGGGTATAAATTAAAAAGGTATTTTTCAAATATTTCATATTTTGTAATAAATTTTTTATTCCCTAAAAATTGATTATTTTCCATAAATGGTTTATCAATTTTTGTAACAATTACTAAATTTGAATCTAAATAAAAATTACTTCTATTCATATTTTTATATTGTTTATATCCTTCTTCTGCTGTTGCTGTTAAAATATCACATTTTCCAGATGAGGCATTTTGAAGATAATCTTTGAAATTTTTAGCTTGAATAGGTATTAGTTTTAAATCAAATTGTGTGGCAATTTTATTTAAAATATCTCCAGAAATTCCTGTTAATTTACCATTGTTTATTCCATCCACTGGAAACATATTATCATGTACACAAACAGTAAAAGTATCATTATTTTTTAGGTAACTATTTTTATAGTAGTTTTTTAACTCTTCTTTTTCATTCCAAATAAAATCATTTAAATTTGTGTTTATATATTTTTGTGGAAATAAAAGTGTAATTACATTTCCAATCTCTTTTACTCTTTTTTCTTCAAAAATACCAAAATTTCCCTCATCAAAACCACTGAGTTTTTTTAAAACATTTGCTTCATAAAGTAAAGACTCTTTTGATTTATTTTGAGTGTTATAATTTTTATATATAAAATCCACTGTTTCAGGAATATTTGAAAAAGCATAATCCCAACCTTTTTTTGTGGCATATATAAAATCACTTACTAATTTGGGATTATTTTGCGTAAACTCTTTTGATGAAAAAAGAATATCCCCATAAAAATCAAATCCAAAATCTTTTGGATTAAAAATATTGTATTTTATATTTTTTTCATCAAGATAAAAGGGTTGGTTTGAGGTATAAGCAACTATTCCATCTGATTCTTTAGCAATGAATTTATCTATTTGAAAAGTATGAGGTATTTGATTTATATTTAAATTATTTGATTTTAAAACAGCTTTTATTGAGATATTTACAAGTTCATTTGTAGAAAATTCTATATTTTTATTTTGTAAAGAGTTTAGATTTTGCAGATTTTCTTGGGTAATAAGTGTAATAGGAGAAGTTTGAAATATTGGAAAAAGTGCAACAATATTTTCTGCGTTTAATTTATGATAAATTAAAGAGGAATCATCAATTCCAAAATCACTATTATTATTTTTTATTTCATTAACAATATTCAGGTTTTTAGTAAACTCTTTTAGTTGTACATCTAATCCAACATCTTTATAATAACCCAACTCTTTAGCCATATAAAAACCAGCAAATTGGAACTGGTGTTTCCATTTTAGTTGAAGAGAAACAGGTTTTAGGTCATTTTGGTTTGAATATAAAAAAGATGAAATAATAAAAATAAGTATTAAATATCTCATTTTTCCCCTAATAATAAATTTTCTTATAATAGTACAATAAAAATATAAGTATAATAATCCACTTGACAATTTTTAGATAAAAAAGGTTTTTGAATAGTGAAATATAAAATTTTATTGATTGAAGATGATGAATTTACAGCGGGATTAATTAAGGATTTTTTAGAGGAATATAGTTTTGAAGTACATATCGTAAATACTGTTACAAGTGCTATTTCAAATATAAAATTTGAAAAATATTCATTAATTATTCTTGATATAAATATTCCAGATTTTAATGGTTTTGAAGTCTTGAATTTTTTAAATAAAAATAAAATTAATATTCCAACACTTGTTGCAAGTGCTTATTCTGACAAAACTTCAAAACTTCAAGCTTTTAAATTAGGTGCTGTTGATTATATGGTAAAACCAATCGACCCTGAAGAGTTAGAAGCTAGAATTTGGGTTCATATAAAAAATGTTTCTAACTTCGCAGAAAGAGTAGAAAAAAAAGTTTTTCAATTAGTTAATAATATGATTTATTTTGAAGATGAGTTTTTAAAACTAACAAAAACAGAATTTGAAATACTAAAATATTTAATGGAAAATAAAAATAGCGTAGTAAAAAGAGATGAGCTATTAAAATGTCTATCATCAGTTATTCAAAGCGAAAGAAGTCTTGATTATCATATAAAAAATATAAGAATAAAAATAGGTGATAATGGAGCAAATCCAAGATATTTAATCACAGAGTATGGAATAGGGTATAAGTTGTTTTTTTAAAAAAATAGCCCAAATAACTTCGAGCTACTTTTTTAGTCTTACTTATTTTTCACAAGTGTCATTTTTGCATTTTGTATCTATTTTTAAAATAGTGTATAAAGGACACCAACTAATTAAAGCTGTTAATATTGGAATTAATCCAATAGCACCTAATAAACTCTCATTTACAAAACCTACAACGATTATTAAAATACCAACAATTAGTCTAATTGTTTTGTCTAAACTTCCTATATTTTTATTCATTTTAAAGCCTTTATTTAATTTATGTAATTATAGGCTTATTTTGAATATTTATCTGTAACATTTGTTACATAACTATAATAGTTCTATTTTTTTTCTGTGTAATTTGATAAGTTTTTTGTTTTCTAAGTCTTTTAAAACTCTACTTATTACAACCCTTGAAGTTCCCAATTCATTTGCTAATTCTTCATGGGTTATTGAGATGATTTTTTCATTTTTCATTTTTAGTGATTCTAAAATTCTTACATCTAATTTTTTAAATTTTATATCTTCAATCAGAGTTGTTAAAGCTGAAAACTTTATTGAAAAAAGTGAAAAAATATATTGTTGGTAAGAGGGTGATTTTATCATTAATTCTTGCACAATATTAGATGGAATTAACCATCCTTTTATAGCTGTTTTTGTTTGAGCTGTTGCAATTGCACTTGTATTTGAAAGTGTACTTGAAGTATTTATTATACATTGTTCACCTTTTTGTATCTCGTACAAAGGAATCATTTCATCAATTGCTCCGTACATTAAAAGTTGAACAGTTCCCTCTTTTAAAAGTAAAATTTCATTACAAATATCACCTTGATAAAATAGGGTAAAATCTTTTGGAATTTCTATATATTTTGAGTTTTCAAGAAGATATTTTTTCTCTTCTTGTGTTAATTTTTCAAAAAAATTAAACTCTCTCATATCCTTTCAAACTCTTTTATAATTTCATCTATATCTTCTACACCAACTGAAATTCTAAGAAGATTTATAGGAAGTCCAATCTCTTTTAAAAATTCTTGACCTTTTTGTGAAGTTACTAAATCATAATGAGCCAAATAAGTATAAGGCATTAAAAGGGTAAATTCAGTTCCAAGACTAGGTCCCTTTGCAAAGTTTAATTTGTCATAAACTTCTTTGAAATCTTTTTTAAATGTAACAGAAATTATACCTGTATAACAATCTTTATTTATCATAAGTTTTTCATAATTTGAAGCATATTTTGGACTTAAACAATAAAAAATTTCATCTATAAAAGGAGCAGTTTTAAAATACTCAACTAATTTTTTTGTATTTGAAGAGATTATTTTCATTCTACTTTCATAGTTTTTTATCTCATAAGCTAATCTTTGAATATCTTTTATATATGGCATATCAGCGTGTTTAAAAAACTCTTGTGAAATCATAGAAATTTTAGAGTTCTCATTTAAAATCAATGCTCCCATTAAAACATCTGCATTACCACAAGCAAATTTTGTAAGTGATTCCACATAAATATCTGCATAAGGTTTTAAATCAAGATTAAATGGCGTAGCAAATGTAGCGTCAATTACTAAAAGGATATTATATCTTATACAAAGAGCTTTTAATCTAGGTAAATCTACTGTTTGAAGTAGGGGATTTGTTGGTATTTCTGTGATTATTGCTGAGATTGTATGACCATCTGTTTTTAGATAATCTTCTAATAAATCAAGATTATTTATATCGTAAAATATTTTATTTTCATCAAAATAGTGTTCAACGATATTCATTGTATCTAAATATAACCATCCAAGTTGTATAAGTTTTGTTTTTCCATTACCATTTTGTATAGATTTTAAACCTCTTAATGCACAATATACTGCATTCATTCCCGATGGAGTTAAACAAACATTTTTTTGAGGTTGATTATATGCATCTGCTAAAGTTTTTGTTAAAGTATCATAAGCTGTTTTTTCATCTTCATATTCTTCATCATGTCTTGTAGCTAGTAATCCCTCTTTAAAAAGATACTCTTGAGCTAATCTTGAAGATAAATTGTACCCCACATGTTGAATAAATTTTAAAACTTTTTGAAGCTGAGTTGTTCCATTTTGAACTAAGATTACTCCAAAAGGTTCATTTATTTCTATTTTATTATGAATAAAATATTTATTACTTACTACATTTACAGCTTTTTGAGAACTTAAAAGTACAACTTCATAGGCATCTGAAACTTTGTATTTTTCTTTTATATACGAAGCTAAAAGTTTTAAATAAGGGTGCATTACAAATCTAGGATATGCACTTTGTATTTTTTCTAAAATCTGTGGAGTTTGTTCTTCATAATCAATAACATCTTGAAGGTTTGGCATAGAAACTGAAACCGCATGAATGTTATTAAGTGGCAAAGTTTGTCCACAAGGAATATGACTAAAAGTTGTTGAGTTCATTTATCTATTTTCTACTTTTTTACTGCTTGTTTAATATCATTTATTAAATCTTCAACATTTTCTAATCCAATAGAAAATCTAACTGTACTATCACTTATTCCAATTGCAGCTAATTCTTCTTTAGAAAAAGAGGCATGAGAAATTTTTGCAGGAATTTCAACTCTACTATCTGGACTTCCAAAAGAGCATTTCTCACCAAAGATTTTTGTTTTTTCAATAAATTGTTCAGCTAACTCAACACTTGTAAAATCAACACAAAATAGACCTGGAATATAAGTCATCTGTTTTTTTGCCAACTCATATTGTGGATGAGTTGGAAGTGCAGGGTGAGTTACTTTTTTTATATAATCTTGCTCTTCTAGGAATTTTGCAATTATTATTGAATTTTTTTCATGTTCAATCATTCTGATTTTTAAAGTTGGAATTCCAAGGCTAATTAAAAATACATCCATCGGATTTTGACTTCTTCCATGGGCATTTGCATAATAGTGAATTTGCTGTGATAACTCTTTTGTTTTTGCAACTATTGCTCCTGCAACAACTGAACCATGACCTGAAATATATTTTGTAGTTGAAAATAAAGAAAAATCAGCTCCAAACTCTAAAGGTCTTTGAGAAATAAAAGTAGCAAGTGAATTATCAACTGCAAATAAAGCATTATATTTATGTGATAAATCGGCAACTTGTTTTAAATCTATAATTTTTAAACCTGGATTTGTTGGACTTTCACAAAGAACTAAATCAATAGGATTTGTTTTTAAAATATGTTCTAACATTTCAAAATCTAAAAAGTTTGCAAAATGAACTGTAATATTATATTTTTCTTTAAAGATTTTTAATAATCTAAATGTCCCACCATAACAATCAGCTTCTACAAGTATGTGTGAATTTGCTTTTAAAACTGTTTCAAATAAAAGTGAAACACAAGCAATTCCTGTGTGAGTACAAACACATCCAGCTCCACCTTCAACATGAGTAAAAAGATTTTCTAAAACCTCTCTCGTTGGGTTATCACTTCTTGTGTAATCGTAAATTTTATCACCAGTTTGTTTTTTTAAATCAAAAGTTCCTGTGTTATAAATTGGAAAGTGTGAAGCACCACTTTTATCTTCAAAAGGTGCGAATGAAGCAATATGGCATAAAGATGTTTCTATTTGTTCGCTCATAATAATCCTATAATTTTTTGGAATTGTATCTAAAATCATATTAAGGGTAAAAAATAGTTTTTAATTTATTCTGAGATAAAAAATGATATAAGTACAAAATTATAAAAATTGGAGTTTATTATGAAAATAACTATTTTATCAATTATTTTAATCTTCTTATTTCAAGGCTGTGCCACATGGTATGGTTTAAAAAAAGATAGTAAAGATGCATGGGAAGCAACAAAAGAGACTACTGGTAAAGCTTATGATTCTACAAAACAAGCTATACATGAAGCAACCGAATAAAAACTATCTATAAAAATTAATTATTTATTAAATTACTAATTTAAAACTTTCTTTCATATATATTATTATACAATTGTATATAAATTATAAATAGTCGTAATAATATGACTTGAAATTGTGGAGAGAAATTGCAAGTAAAACATAAGTTAGTATATGGAATAGGGAGTATTTTAGGAATTTTTATCCTTACTTCTTTAGTTACAATGGTAGATATAAGTAGTATCAAAACAATAAGTGAAAAAACATCAACAGAATCTGTACCAATGGCTATGATAGCTGCTGATACAAAATTTCAAAGCTGTCAAATACAACAATTTTTAACTGATAGTTCATTAACACAAGATTTAGAGGTAATAAAAGAGGCACAAGATTCTTACAATAAATTTATCTCAAATATGAATGAATTTGAAAAAATGTATAAAGCTCAAAATAATCAAAAAGAGCTAGAAAAAATAAATAAACTAAAAGAAAAAGCTACAAATCTTTTTGAAACTGGTAAAAAAATGGTTTCAAGTTATGCCTTGAGTAAAGAGCAAGGTGACATAATAATGGAAGAAGTAGATAAAAGTAGTTTAGAACTTGCAGCTTTAGTTGATGAATTAAAAGATTCTCATGTAAATGAAGCTGTTGAAAATTCAAAATTAACAACTGATAAATCTAATTCGACACTTTATATTATTGTTGTAATGTCAATCCTTGGAATTCTTGTTGGTATAGTAATTGGAATAATATTAGTTAGACAAATAGGAACTTCTTTAACAAATTTTGAAGAGGGATTATTGTCATTTTTTGGATTTTTAAATAAAGAAACAACAAAAGTTAATCTTTTAGATGACTCTTCAAAAGATGAGTTTGGAGAGATGGCAAGAGTTGTAAACCAAAATATAGAAAGAACTGAAAAATTAATTATTCAAGACCATGAATTAATTGATGATGTGAAAAAAATAGTAAATGAAGTTAAAAACGGATATTTAGATAAAAGAATTGAAAAAAGTACTCAAAATGAGAGTCTTGAAGAGTTAAAAAATAAATTTAATGATATGTTGTTAGGACTTCAATTAAGTGTATGTACAAATATAAATGATATAAACTTAGCTTTAGAAAAATATGCAAAACTTGATTTTACACATAGAATAAAAGGTTGTAGCAGTGGTGTAACTGTTGGATTAAATAACCTTGCTGATATTATAAATGATATGTTAGTGGAAAATAAATCAAATGGATTAACACTTGATGAAAGTTCAAATATTCTTTTAGCAAATGTGGATAAATTAAATATAAGTTCAAATGAAGCAGCAGCAAGTCTTGAAGAAACAGCAGCAGCTTTAGAGCAAATTACTTCAAATATTAGAAACAATACTGAAAATATTCAAAAAATGGCAAGATATTCAAATGAAGTAACAGCTTCTTCTTCTGCTGGGGAAAAACTAGCAAATCAAACAACAATAGCAATGGATGAAATAAATACACAAGTAAATGCAATAAATGAAGCAATAAGTGTAATTGATCAAATTGCATTCCAAACAAATATTCTTTCACTAAATGCAGCCGTAGAAGCAGCAACAGCAGGAGAAGCTGGAAAAGGATTTGCAGTAGTTGCAGCAGAAGTGAGAAATCTAGCCGCTCGTTCAGCAGAGGCTGCCCATGAAATAAAAACAATAGTTGAAAATGCTACAAAAAAAGCAAATCAAGGAAAAGATATTGCAAATCATATGATTGATGGATATAAACAATTAAATGAAAATATTACTCAAACTATAAATCTAATTTCTGATATTGAAATGTCAAGTAAAGAACAACTTTCTGGAATTGAACAAATAAATGATGCTGTAAATAGTCTTGATAGACAAACTCAACAAAATGCAGCAGTTGCTTCACAAGCCCATGATGTAGCAGTTGTAACAGATGAAATTGCCAAATTAGTTGTATCAAATGCTAATGCAAAAGAGTTTATAGGAAAAGATGAAGTAGAAGCAAAAAGTATTATAAAAAATCTAAAAAAATAATAATTTTTTTATAACTAAAATAAAAGTAGAGTCCTAAAAAAACTCTCCTTTTTTTAATAAATTTAAATTCATCCCTACAAAACGTCACAAAAATAAGCTATGATAAAAGTAAGAATCATCATAGGATTAAAACATGAAGAAAACACTACTAATTCTACTCTCTATCCCACTTTTATTAATTGCAAATAATGGAAAAAAAGTAACACTTCAATTAAACTGGTTAAATCAATTTCAATTCGCTGGATATTATATGGCAAAAGAAAAAGGTTTTTATAATGAAGTTGGTTTGGATGTAGATATTAAAGAGTTTAGTGCAAATACTAATTTAGCTGAAGTAATAAAAACTAAAAAAGCAGATTTTGCAGTAGGAAGATCTTCTTTATTAATTGATAAAATAAATGGTGAAGATGTTGTTGCTTTAGGAGCAATTTTTCAAGAATCACCTTTAGTTCTTTTAGTAAGAAAAGATTCAAATATAAATAGTGTAAAAGATTTAAAAAACAAAAATATTATGATAACAAGTGATGCTTCTTCATCAGCATCAATTTTAGCAATGTTAATTGCAAATGGTTTAAGAGAAAATGATTTTATAGCTCAAAAACACTCTTTTGATTTAAATGATTTAATTAATGGAACTACTGATGCGATGGCATCATATTTATCAAATGAACCAATATTATTAAAAGATAAAAATATAGAGTATAAAGTATTTGACCCTAAAGATTATGGTTTTAATTTTTATAGTGATATTCTTTTTACATCATCTAAATTTATAAAAGAGAATCCAAAACTTACTAAAGATTTTTATGATGCGACAATAAAAGGTTGGATGTATGCTTTTGAAAATATAGGTGAAACAGCAGAAATCATATTTAAAAAATATAATACTCAAAATAAATCATTAATTCATTTAGTAAAAGAGGGCGAAGTTTTAAAAAAATTAGCTTATATGGATGATAAATATATAGGACATCTTGATGAAAAAAAATTAAGAAGTATAGGAAGTGTTTTTAAATTGGTTGGATTATCAACTACAGATGTAAATGAAAAAGAGTTTATTTATGATGAAAATCCACATAAAATGATGACTTTAGAGTTTACTCATCAACAAGAGAGATTGATTTATTTATCTATTGCTTTTTTAACATTTATTATTTTGTTGATAATTTATTTTTTTAACAAAAATCATCAAATAAAAACTTTATTAAAAACTGTTATAAATACTACGGACGATTTGATATTTTTTAAAGATTGTAAGTTTAAATATCTTGGTTGTAATAAAAGTTTTGAAAAATTTGCTGGGAAAACAGAGTCAGAAATAATAGGGAAAGATGATTTTGAACTTTTTGGGAATGAAATTGCTCAAGAATTTAGGAATAATGATTTAGCTGTAATTAAAGCAAAAAGAATATTAATAAATGAAGAATGGACTATTTCTGACAATAAAAAAATACTTTTTCAAACTAAAAAAATGCCTTTTAAATATAAGAAAAATAAGAATTACGGTATTTTGGGAATAAGTAGAGATATTACAGAACTACATGAAATACATGAAAAATTAAAAGAACAAGCTTATCAGGATGAGTTAACAAATATTTTTAATAGAAAAGCCTTTAATGAAAGAATAAAAGAGAAGTTTGATTTGTATCAAAGATATAACAGTACCTTTTGTATTGCAATGTATGATATTGATAATTTTAAAAATATCAATGATACTTATGGGCATGATATGGGAGATAAAGTTTTAAAAGAGATGACCGATGAGGTAAAACTTCATATTCGAAAAACTGATTTGTTATTTAGAGTTGGTGGAGAAGAGTTTGTTATTATTTTTTCTAAAACTTTGATTGATGAAGCTTTTGAAGTAGTTGAAAAAATGAGAGTTATGGTTTCTAATATGAATATGATAGAAAATGAAAAAATCACTATAAGTATAGGTTTAACTCAAGTAAATGAAGAAGATGACCCAACTTCTATTTATGAAAGAATTGATAAATTAATGTATATATCAAAACATAATGGTAAAAATCAAACTTCAAAAGGTTAATAATTTAATAAATAGTATAATTGCACAAAAAAAGGATTAACTATGAATAAAATTGTAATAAAACCAAAAACGGGAAAAATTAGTCTATATTGCCCTTTTACAAATGAAAAATTAGATAATGACAATGACTCTTTTGAAATATATGAAGGTGCTGGAAATTATCTATTTTCAATGTGTGAAGATTGTTTGTTCTGTGATGTGGGAAACAATGATGAAATTGAAAAATATTGGAATAATTCTGCATTAGAAGCTATTGAAAAATTTGTTAAAAATTACCCTGATAAAAATATTTTAGTAATAGAAGTACCAACTGAAGATGATACATATTTTTATGGATTTTTAAATAAAGAAAATTTAGAACTAAATGAGTCAGAAATAGAAAAAAGATTCATTAAATAATTAGAATTTTCCACTCTTTTTTTCTCCTTTCTAGGTACTGTTTTTTTGTTAATTATTCGTTAATAAAAAGCTAATTAGTTATTTTTTTTAATATAGCTTTAATATTCTAAGTTGTAGACT
>JAQUIV010000060.1 GCA_028681275.1 Aliarcobacter sp. | reverse complement strand
TTTTAATGAAAGTAAATAATCAAAAAATCAAATTATCTCATAAAGAACTTGATTTTTTCTCAAAATCAATAAAATTATTAGAATTAAATTCAAGACCAATAAATGTTCTAACTACCCTACTTTTATCTTTGGCAAATCAAAAAAATAAACATTAAAAGGGTTTTATATGCAAACATATAAAATATCATTAAGTGATACAAAAAAGTTTTATGAAAATTTAGGTTGTGATAGTGGCGGGATTTCTATTCTTTCAAAAAAATCAAAACTTCACACTTTGTATATAAAAAATATGCATGTTGGAGCTGCTAATATTTTAAAACAAGATGCTTTATCTATTGGTGCTGATTTAGCAGTTCCAAGTGGCGTTATAATTGCCAAAGATAAATATGTTGATGCTGTATTAATTGGAACTACAAAACATTTTGAAACCCTATCAAGAAAAGAGTTAGCTCAACCTTTTGGTTTAAAAGAGTTAGCAAAATTATTAAAAGATTATGTAAAAGAGCAAAATTATCCTACGAAAATCATGGGTGTTTTAAATGCAAATGAAGACTCATTTTTTAAAAATAGTAGATTCGATAATTCACAAGCAAATTTGAGAATAGAAAAAATGATTGAAGATGGTGCAAATATTATAGATATTGGTGCAGTTTCAAGTAGACCTGGAAGTATTGCAGTTCATGAAGATGTAGAACTTCAAAGAATAAAAGATATAGTTGATACTATTTACAAAAATAAATATTACGAAAAAGTAAATTTTTCAATAGATTCTTATGCTCCAAAAGTAATAGATTATGTTTTAAATCATGGATTTAAAATAGTAAATGATATTACAGGTTTGGAAAATGACGAAGTTTGTAAAATTGCTGCAAAGTATGATGCACAAGTTGTAATTATGCATATGCAGAATAATCCTACTAATATGCAACAAGAACCATATTATGAAAATGTAATTTTAGAAATAGATGAATATTTAAAAAATCAAATACAAAAAGCCCAAAGTTTTGGAATAAAAGATATTGTTTTAGACGTTGGAATCGGATTTGGAAAAACATTAGAACATAATTTATTATTACTAAAAAATCTAGAACATTTTTCTCATTTTGGATATGAACTTTTAATTGGAGCAAGTAGAAAATCTATGATAGATAAAATTACTCCAACGCCAATAGAAGATAGACTTGCAGGAACTCTTGCTATTCATTTAGAATCAATTAAAAATGGAGCTTCAATCATCAGATGCCATGATGTGAAAGAACATTTTCAAGCAATCAAAGTTTATGAAGCAATAAATAATATAAATTAAAAAGAGATACTATATTTATAGTATCTCATGTAGAGTATTTGCTTTTTTCATCCACTTTTCTAAATCTTCATAATTCTCTTCTTCAACCATTTTTCTAGCATTTTGTAGTTGACTTTCAAATAAATCAATAGAAGCTAAAAGATTTTTTCTATTTTGTTTAAAAATATCTCCCCACATTCGTGGACTTGATTTTGCGATTCTGCTCATATCTTTAAATCCACCAGCAGCAAGGGCAATAATTGATTTTGGATCTTCATGACTCATAACTGTATTTGCTAAAGAAAAAGACAATATATGTGGTAAGTGTGACATATAACAAGCATGAATATCATGCTGATTACTATCCATTACAACTATTCTCATTCCTATTGCTTGGAAAATTTTAAAAGCTTTATTTACATGTAAATTACCATTATCTTCTAAATCACAAAAAACAACTGTTTTACCTTCATATAAATCATCAATAGCAGCTTTTGGACCTGATTTTTCTGTTCCTGTCATTGGATGAGCTGCAATAAAGTTTTTTCTAATTTTTGATGGAATATTTTTTACAATATACTCTTTTGTAGAACCCATATCAATAATAGTTGTATTTTCATCTATATCTAAGAAATCTGGAAACATTCCAATTATTGCATCAACTGGAATTGCTAAAATTATAACATCAGAAACTTTTTTAAGTGTTTCTAAATCTACTAATTCATCAACTAAATTTAGCTCTAAAATATCTTTCTTATTTTTTTCACTATTTGTAAAACCATAAACTTTATTTGCAATACCGTACCTTTTTACAGCTTTTGCCAAAGAACCACCCATTAGTCCTAAACCAATAATTCCAATATTCAAAATATAACCCTTCTAATTAATTGAAATAAGATTATATCTTAATATTTATATAAACTATATTTAGCTATATTATTGACCTATAATGAAATTAAGGATAGTTGTGAAAAATAAAGTCGTACTATTTTCTTTAGCTTGTGCAGCGGCACTAAGCGCAGATACAATAAAATCTATAGAATACAAAGATGTTAATAAGTTATCTCCAGAAATTTTAAATGAAACATTAGCAATGAAAGTTGGTGATGAACTTAATAAAGATAAGTTAAATGCTGCATTACTTAAGTATTATAAATTTGGTTATTTTGATGATATTAAAATAGAAAATAATAATGGTGTTTTAAAATTTATATTTAAGGAAAAACCATCAATATCAAGTGTTGATATAAAAGGTTATAAATCAAGAGCAGAAGACCTAGATATAGTGAGAACTGCAATCAACCTAAAAAAAGGTGCGATGTATACAGAAAAAAGAGTTAAAGAAGCAAAAGAAAAACTTCTAGCTATGTTACAAACAGAAGGTTTTATAAATTCTGTTGTTGAAACAGAAATAGAAAAAATCAATGATCAATCTTTAAAAGTTACTTTTAATGTAAATAAAGGTGATGAAATCATTATTAAAAAAGCAAATTATCATGGTTCAAATAATTTAGAACAAGATGATTTTGACCAAGTTACAGCAAATAAAGAGATAGAGTTTGCTTCTTGGTGGTTTGGACAAAATGATGGTGAAGTAAAAATTGACCAATTAAAATATGATGCAAGAAGAATGAATGAATTATATTTTGAAAAAGGTTATTTAGATGCACAAGTTAAAGAACCGTTTTTAGATATTGATTTTGCTTCAAGTCAAGCTAAATTAGACTTCTTTATAACTGAGGGTGAAAAATATACAACTAACGGAATAAAAATCTATTTAGACTCTTCTATTGTTGATCCAGAAACAATCTATCCTGAATTAAAATTAATTGTTGGTAATACTTTTAATATTAAAAAATTAAGAGCTGACCAAGAATATATTAGAACACAAGTTGCTGATAAAGGTTACGCTTTTGTTGAAGTTAAATTTGATTTAATAAAAGATGAAAAAAATCAAAAAGTTGATGTTGTTTATAATGTAATTCCTGGTAAAAAAGTGTATATTAATGATGTAAAAATATCTGGAAATGCAAAAACTCTTGATAGAGTTATAAGAAGAGATGTTTATTTAGCACCAGGAGATTTATACAACTTAACTGATTTCAAAAGCTCAACTAATAAATTAAAAAGATCAAGATTCTACGAAACTGTAAATATTGAAGAAAAAAGAGTTAGTGATGAAAAACTTGACATTATTGTAAAAGTAACAGAAGCACCTACTGGTTCACTAATGCTAGGTGGAGGATATGGTTCTTATGATAAAATGATGGTTAATGGATCTATTAGTGAAGTTAATATGTTTGGTTCAGGTTTAGGTTTAGGTCTAAGCGCAGATTTATCAGCAAGAAGTAGTAGATTTGAAGTTAGCTTAAAAAATCCAGCAATTAATGATAGTGATTACAACGGTGAAGTTGAAGCTCATAATAGTGAAGCAGAAATTAATAGAGATAAATATGATTCTACAATAGACACACAAGGTTTCTCTGTTGCTGTTGGAAAACAAGTTGTTAGAGATTTATATGCAGGAGCTAGATATAAATTAGATTTAGTAAGTGAAAATTATGATTATTCGTCAGCTTTTTTAGCAACAAGAGATATGTCTAAAGAAATTTATGTATCTCAAGATTACATGAATAGTTCAATTACACCTTATTTAAATTTTGATAATACTGATGATTTCTATTTTCCAAGAGAAGGTGTAAAAGCTGGAACATCACTTGAATATGCTGGTGTTGGTGGAGATTCTAGATATTTAAAATCAACTACATATGGTAAATATTTCTATTCACTTGAAGATTTGGCAGAACTTGATTGGGTTTTAAGATTAAAAACACAAATGAAAATTTTAGTTGATAACGGTCAAATAAATCAAGGAGATTCTTTATACCTTGGAGGGGCTAAAACATTAAGAGGATATAAATCTTATGCATTCCCTTCAAATGAATCTGGTTATAAAACAGACCCTTATAAAAATCTTTGGGCAAACTCTGTTGAAATGAGTTTCCCATTAGTACCAAGTGCTAAAATGAGATGGGGATTATTCTATGATTACGGGATGATTGGTCAAGATACATTTAATGATGTAAAAAGATCTGGAACAGGAGCATTACTTGAGTGGATTTCTCCAATGGGACCATTACAGTTAATATTTGCTAGAGCCCTTGATGATGAGCCAGGTGATGATACATCATCATTTGAGTTCTCTTTAGGTTCTAGTTTCTAGTGGTTAAAAAAATGGATATTGATATAACTAAAAGATTAACAAATGAAGATGCTTTAGATTTAATAAAAAATGCATCTTTATTAGAATTAGGTGAATTAGCGACAAAAAGAAAAAATGAACTTCATCCTGATAGAACAACATCTTTTATAGTTGATAGAAATATCAACTATACAAATGTTTGTTGGGTTGATTGTAAATTTTGTGCTTTTTATAGACATGGACGAGATGAAGACTCTTATGTTTTAAAATTTGATGAAATTGATCAAAAGATAGAAGAACTTTTAGCTATTGGTGGAACTCAAATCCTTTTTCAAGGTGGAGTTCATCCAAAATTAAAAATTGATTATTACGAAGAATTAGTAGAACATATTCATACTAAATATCCACAAATTACTATTCATGGTTTTTCTGCAATTGAAATAAAATATATAGCAAAAGTGTCAAAAATTTCTATTTTGGAAGTTTTAAAAAGACTTCAAGTAAAAGGTTTAAGTTCAATTCCAGGAGCTGGTGCTGAAATTTTAAGCGATAGAGTAAGAGATATAATTGCTCCAAATAAAATGGATAGTTTAGAATGGATTGAAGTTCATGAATTAGCCCACTCTATTGGTATGAAAACAACTGCAACTATGATGTTTGGGACAGTTGAAACTGATGAAGAGATAATTGAGCATTGGGAATTACTCAGAAATCTTCAAGATAAAACAGGTGGATTTAGAGCTTTTATTATGTGGTCTTTTCAAGGTGCTAATACTCAACTAAAAGCTGAGATTCCGGATATTAAGCCACAATCTTCAAATAGATATTTAAGATTATTAGCTGTTTCAAGACTTTATTTAGATAATTTTAAAAACTTACAAAGTTCATGGGTAACTCAAGGTTCTTACATTGGACAATTAGCTTTAAAATTTGGTGCAAATGATTTAGGAAGTACAATGATGGAAGAAAACGTTGTAAAAGCAGCCGGTGCATCAAATAGAATGAATCAAGAAGAGATGATAAGACTTATAAAAGATATAGGTGAAAATCCAGCAAAAAGAAATACAGCTTATGAGATTTTAGAAAGGTTCTAATTTTGAAAAAAATAGGATTTTATTTTTTATTCATAATAGCGATATTACAAGGAAACTTAATGGGTGCTACAATAAAGCATATTGATATAAAAGGTGTACAAATACCTGTAATTTTTGAAGAACAAAAAGCTTTACCAATTTTAAATTTACAATTAGTTTTTCAAAATTCAGGATATATTCAAGACAAAAATAAAAGTGGTTTAGTATCTTTATCTTCAAAACTTCTAAATGAAGGAACTAAAGAGTTAGGTGCTACTAAATTTGCTGAAAAATTAGAAGAAAATGCTATTTCTTTAACAACTTCAAATGGTTTTGAAACATTTGTAATTGAACTATCAAACTTAAAAGAGCAATCACAAAAAGGTATTGAACTTTTAACAGCTCTTTTAAAATCACCAAATTATTCGCAAAATACTTTGGATAAACTAAAAACCATTCAAACAGGTTCTTTAAAAAGAAAAGAGAATGACTTTGATTATGTTTCAAGTAACCAATTAAAATCTATGTTATTTAAAGATACAGCTCTTCAAAACCCAGCTTCTGGAACAATTGAATCGATTTCTAAAATAGAGTTAAAAGATATAAAAAACTTTATAAATCAAACTGTTTGTTTGGAAAATTTGATAATTGTTGCTGGTGGAGATTATGAATTAGCAGAATTTGAAAAATTAATTAAACCATTTTTAGAGACATTAAATGTTGGTAAAAAAGTTAATTTTGAGAAAATTGATTTAATTTCTAAAAAAGAAGAAAAAGTATTAATAAAAGATACTCAACAAGCTTATATCTATTTTGGAAGTTCATTTAATATTGATTCTAAAGATGAAGAAAATTATAAAGCAAAAGTTGCATCATTTATTTTAGGTGGTTCTGGTTTTGGCTCAAGATTAATGGAAGAGATAAGAGTAAAAAGAGGATTAGCTTATAGTGCTTATGGTTCTATTTCTATAAATAAATCTCATTCATATTTTAATGGTTATTTACAAACAAAAAATGAAAGTGCCGATGAAGCTAAAAAATTAGTTGGTGAATTAATAGAAAATTTTGTTAAAAATGGTGTTACTTTAGAAGAGTTAAATGCTGCAAAAAACTTTTTAACAGGAAGTGAACCTTTAAGAAGTGAAACATTATCTCAGCGATTAAATAGAGCTTTTACTCTATATTATAGAGGTTTAGAACCTGATTATTCACAAAAAGAGCTTGAAAAAATCCAAAATTTAAAACTAGAAGATTTAAATGAATATATTAAATCTCACAGTGAAATAAATAATTTAACATTCTCAATAGTAAGGAAATAATTTTGTTAAGATTTGCCCCAAGTCCAACAGGAGATATGAATATTGGTAACTTGAGAGTTGCTATTTTTAACTATATTATGTCAAAACAATTAAATGAAGATTTAATTGTAAGAATTGAAGATATAGATGCTGAAAAAAATATTGAAGGAAAAGATAAAGAGATTTTAGAAATTTTAAATCTTTTTTCAATAGAGTATAAAACTGTTATGCATCAAAGTGATTCATTAAAATATCATCAAAAAATGGCACTTCAACTTATGACTCAAAAAAAAGCTTATGCTTGTTTTTGTTCTGATACAAAATTAGATGAATTAAAAGAAGAGTCTATAAAAAATGGTAAACCATTTAGATATGATGGATTTTGTGAAACTTTATCTGATGAAACAGTTTTAAATACAAATGCACCGTTTACAGTAAGAATTAAAAAGCCAGAACATAATATAAAATTTACTGACCTTTTAAAAGGTGATTTTGATTATACACCTTTTGATGTTGATTCATTTATTATTTTAAGACAAGATAAAACTCCAACATATAATTATGCTTGTGCCGTTGATGATATGATTATGGATATTTCTTTTGTTATTCGAGAAGAAAATCATCTTTCAAATACTCCAAAACAAATACATATACGAGAGTCTTTAGGTTATACAAAAGAGATAAAATATGTTCATTTACCAATTATTTTAAATACTTTGACTAATGAAAATGATACAACTTCTGTAAAATCACTTATTGATGAAGGATTTTTACCAAGTGCAATTGCTAATTATTTAGTATTAGTTGGAAATGAAACTCCAACTGAAATATTTACACTTGAAGAAGCTATCTCTTGGTTTAAAATAGAAAATATTTCGAAAGATTCTGCTAAATTTGATATTGATAAATTAAGATTTATAAATAAAAAACATCTTGAAACTATTGATGATATGAGATTATCAAAGATTTTAGGATTTGCAGATTCAGATATTGGAAAACTTGCAAAAATTTTCCTTGAAGAAGTTAATACAATAAAAGAGATAAAAGAAAAAATTACTTCTATTTTTTCTCCTAAAACTTCACTTACAGGTTATGAAGAAGAGTCTTTAAAATTAAAAGAGTGTTTACAAAAAGCACCATTTTTCAATGATTTTGAAGAGTTAAAAAAATATATTGAAGAAAAAACTTCACTAAAAGAAGAACAACTAGTTAAACCTTTAAGATATATCTTAACAGGTGCTGATAATGGGGTAAATATTTCAGATATTTATCCATTAATTAAAAATTATTTAGGAGAAATTGTAAAATGATAGATGCTTTATTAAATTCAATATTTACTGTTGTTTTAAGTATTATATTTTTATATAAATGGGTTATTATTATTTCTGCTCTTTTAACTTGGGTAAAACCTGATCCATATAATCCAATAGTTCAAATGTTATATAGATTAACAGAACCTGCTTATGCTTTAATTAGAAGATATATTCCTACTGTTATTGGTGGAATGGACTTAGCTCCAATCATTTTAATTTTTGCTTTAATTTTCTTAGAGACATTTCTTAAAAATATACTTTTTTAATATATGAAAAAAATCCTATTATCAATTAGTGCTGCACTTTTATTTAATATATCTGCGAGTGGTTATGAAACTACTACGGATATATTACAAGAAGATTTTAAAGTAACTTTAGAGTGGTTAGAACAAAAACCAAAATCTTATGCAAAAGATTTTTTCATTCTTCAATATCTAGCCCAAGATGATATATCAATAGAAGATGCAAAAGTTGCTTATAGTATGGCAAATGAAGCTAATACTAATGTCAAAAAACTTTATAATAAAAAATACAAAAAAATACCACCTGAAGAGTTAAGATGTTATAACGCTTCAATTCAACAATTAAAAAATGAAGATTCAAAATGTATTGCATTAGGATTATCTTTAAATGAAGCAGCGGAAATTTCAAAAAGTGACCTAAACTTTTTTATAAGCAAATTAGACCCTTACCCTACTTTAAAAAAAGATTTACAAATTATTGCATCTGAAAATCCACTTACTCTTTTAAGTAATTTAGATATGGATAGATTTTTTAGACTATTTTTTGATTTAAAAAAAGAGTATCGAAGTAAATTTTTTAATAAAACTTTGAATCTTGAATTTGTAGATAGAATTTCAAAAGACAAAAATTTCGAGAGATTTCTTCGTTATGTTGTTTATGAAAATGATTTAAGTAATATTCAAAAATCATTATTAATACTAAATGATTATAAAAATATAGATGGTAATAATTTATTTTCTCTAGGAATTAACGCAATCAATAATAACAATACAAATATTGCATTAAAATTATTTACTGATGCTAATAATAAAGCATATTCAAAAGTTCTAAAAGATAAATCTCTTTTTTGGATTTATTTATTAACAAAAAATCAATTATATCTTCAAGAATTAGCTCAAAGCTGGGATAATAATATCTATTCATTATATGCAAAAGAGTTATTAGGTTTAGAAATTGATAATATTGAATATGAAATTCCTTTTACAAACAAAAAATCTTCATTTGATATATATGATCAATTTGAGTGGATGAAAGTATTAGAAGATACGAAAAAGAATTTTGATGAACAAAAATTAGCAAAATATGAAGATTTATTTTCAGATGAGAGTACTTTAGCTCATCATGCTTTTGTTTTAGAAAGATTTACAAAATATAAAAAACAATATTTTATTACTCCATATAGAGATACAATAGAAAATTATGATATTGATAAACAAGTGTTAATTTATTCTATTGCTAGACAAGAAAGCCATTTTATTCCTTCATCTATTTCATCTTCATCTGCACAAGGTGTAATGCAAATAATGCCTTTTTTATCATCTGATATATCAAAAGAGTTAAATGAAGATTACAATATTTATGAACAATTTATTCCAGATACAAATATAAGATATGGAAGTTATCATTTAGATAATTTAATGAAACAATTTAATAATAATCCATTATTTATTGCGTATGCTTATAATGGTGGTGCAGGATATACAAGAAGTCAGTTTAATAAAGGTTTATTTGGTAAAAAAGGAAAATATGAACCTTTTTTAAGTATGGAATTAATCTCTTTTGCAGAAACTAGAGATTATGGGAAAAAAGTTTTAGCTAATTATTATATTTATAATAATTATTTAAATAGTAGAAATAAAATAACTCTTTCTACTATTTTTCAAAGTTTAATTGTGCAGAACTAGAACTTTGATTTTTTAATTTTAATGCTAAATTATATGTATCTTGAGCGTCAAACTTTACTAAGTAATAGTTTCCCCAATTATTTTTTAGCATTAAACTCTTGAAATTTTCATTATCTTTTTCAACTTTTTCTACTGAAGTAGGATTTACTCCATTTAATAAAAATGAGTAATTGTTTTCAAAAATATCTTGTGATTCTTTATCTGCAAAATATACTGATACTAAAAATAGTTCTTCATTTAGTTTAGCTATTTTCTCATCGATTTTATTTAAATATGTAGCCCAAAATATAACTTCTACTTCACTATTTTTCACTATATCTGTTTTTTTTGTGTATTGAATACCTTTTGTTTCAATTTCATCTTTTTCAAAATACTTAAATGCATTATTTTTACCACCACAAGATACAAAAAAAAGTGAAATAATCAAAAGAAATAATATTTTATACATAAACTCTCCAAAGCTTTAAATGGGGCTTATTGTACATAAAAACAACTTTAACCCAACATAATGGAAATATTTGTAAATCATAAACATATACAAAAAATAAAAATAAGTTCTAAAAGTGTTAAAAATTTACTATAATTTAACAGAAGAAAAGTATCATACATAATAAAATAAATTATTTTGAAAGTTGTAAATTATGAGATTCAAATTATCTGAGAAAGATTATGAAATACTGTTAAAGAAAAAAAGAATAAAAATAAATGGCTTATTAAAAAGTAGTTTACGAAAAAAATCACCGGAAATAAGTTACTCAAATTTTA
>JAQUIV010000059.1 GCA_028681275.1 Aliarcobacter sp. | reverse complement strand
TTCCAGCAGCTAATGCAGGAGCTAATTTCCAAGCAGCCATTAATAATGGGAAATTCCAAGGAATAATTTGAGCAACAACACCATATGGTTCATGAATTTCTTGAGAAATTGTATTTTCATCTAAATCTGAAACTGTTCCAGATTCTGCTCTAATTACAGATGCAAAATATCTAAAATGATCTACAACTAAAGGAACGTCAGCTGCTAATGTTTCTCTTACAGTTTTTCCATTATCTAAAGTTTCAGCAAGTGCAATATTTTCTAAATTTGCTTCAATTGCATCTGCAATTCTATTTAATAATGTACTTCTTTCAAGAACTGAAGTATGTTTAAATGATTGAAATGCTTTATTTGCAGCTAAAATAGCAGCTTCACAATCTTTTTCATTTGATCTTGGAATTCTAGTTAATAGTTTTCCATCAACTGGAGAAATATTGTCAAAATACTCACCACTAATTGGAGCAACCCATTCTCCACCAATGAAATTCTCATATTGAGGTTTATATGTAGGTCTTGTGTAAATCATTTTTGTATCCTTTTTTTATAATTTATCTTGGAAAAATTTGTTAAATTTATTAACTTTTCTTTTTCGCTTAGTGAAATTCTACATGAGATTTATAGCGTGAATAAAGCCCTAGTATAGCATGAGTATAGCGGTGCTATTTTTTGTTACAAATTACGATAATTTGGGCTTTTTTAAGCTAATTTTTTCTATGAATTTTTCAAAATATCTGCTACAATTTTTTTATGAAAACATTTAATTACACAATAAATAATGAACCCCTTGGTTCTATAATTGATTTTGCTACATTCAAAGATGAAAAGAATATATTAATTCAGATATTTTGTGGGGAGAAAAAAAATATCTTAAAAAATATATTAAATGAAATCACTAAAGAGTTACCAAATGCAATTTGTATAGGTTCTTCTACGGATGGGGAAATTAATAATGATAAGATTACTACATTAAATACAATAATCACAATTAGTGTATTTGATAAAACTACTTTAAAAATAGCCTATGTAAATGAAAAAGATTCTTTTTCTAATGGTAAAAAGTTAGCAACTCTTTTATGTAATGAAGATACAAAACTTCTGATTACTTTTACAGATGGGGCAAAAACAAATGGTGAAGAGTTTTTAAATGGAATTAGTTCTATTAACAATAAAATTATCATAAGTGGTGGAATGGCTGGTGATAATGCTCACTTTACTCAAACATTTATCTCTTGCCAAAATAAAATATTAACAAGTGGAGCTGTTGGTGTTTCACTTAATTCTAAAACTCTAAAAGTTTGTAATGCTTATAACTTTAATTGGTCACCAATTGGAATTGAACATACAATTGATGAAGTTGAAGGAAACAGAGTTTATAAAATCTCAGGATTAACACCTTTGGATTTTTATGAAAAATATTTAGGTGAATATGTGGCAAAATCACTTCCCGCAACGGGAATTGAATTTCCACTAATAATACAAAAAAACAATATTCCAATAGCAAGGGCTGTTATTGCAAAACATGAAGATGGAAGTTTGAGTTTTGCAGGAAATCTTCACAAAGGAGATGTTGTAAAACTTGGATTTGGAAATGTAGAACTTATTATGAGTAATCCACTTAAATCTTTGTTTTCAAAATGTTGTATAAAAGATACGGAAACATTTTTTATATATGCTTGTATGGCTAGACGAAGATATATGCCTGATTTGATAAATGTTGAAATAAAACCTTTTTCAAAAATAGCTCCAACTGCTGGATTTTTCACTTATGGAGAGTTTTATCATAATGGTGGAACAAATGAACTTTTAAATCAAACTTTAACTATTTTGGCTTTAAGTGAAAAAGAGGATGTAAATTATGAAGCTGAACCTATTATTCACGATGAAAATACAATATTAAGTGACCATGCAAAAAGTCTTCAAGCTTTAACCCACCTAATCCAACAATCTTCAAGTGATTATAATGCTCAATCAAAAGAGCTTGAAAATGGAAATATTTATGCTCAAAATTTAATCGCTTCACAAAAACAGTTTTTAAAACACGCAGTTCATGAAACAAATACTCCCTTATCAATTATTATGGGAAATATTGAGATGTTTGAAATGGAACATGGAAAAAACAAATATCTATCAAATATTGAAGTTGCAATGAAAAATATCTTTAGTATTTACGATGATTTGAGTTATTTAGTTAAAAAAGACCAAGTAAATCAAGCAACACATAAAATTGATTTAGTTGATTTTGTAAGAAGTAGAGTTGAGTTTTTTGCTTCGTCTGCTTTAAAATTTAAATCAAAATTTAAATTTCAAACAAATAAACATAAGATTATTTTGAATTTTAATGAGATAAAACTTCAAAGAATTGTGGATAATAATCTTACAAATGCCATCAAATATACCCTTGAAAATGAAGTTATAAATGTAAAACTAGACCTTCACAATAATAATTGCGACTTTATAATCGAAAGCCGTTCTGCTCAGATTTTAGACCCACAAAAAATATTTGAGGAGTATTACAGAGAAGAGGTTTCAAAAGATGGTTTTGGACTTGGATTAAATTTGGTAAAAAGAATTTGCAGTGAAGAAAATGTAGGAATAAAACTAGAATCAGGTGAAAATTGGGCTTCATTTACATACACATTTAAAGGAGTATTATGAAAATTTTATTAGTTGAAGATGATATTATGTTAAATGAGATGATAACAGAATATATAACATCTACTGGACATATAATAAAAAATGCAAAAACTGGTGCAGAATCTTTAGATATTTTGGAAAAAGAGAGATTTGATTTATTGATTTTAGATATAAATCTTCCCGATGTGGATGGTTTTACTATTTTAGAAAAAATGCATGAACAAAAAAGAATGATTCCAACTATTTATATTTCTGCACTTATAGATATTGAAGAGATTTCAAGGGCTTTTGATTTGGGTTGTTTTGATTATTTGAAAAAACCTTTTCATCTAAAAGAGCTAACTTTACGAATAAATAAAATTCTAAAAACAAGAATAGTCCCCCAAAGACACAAAAGATTATCAAAACATTATAGTTTTGATTCGGAAAATATGACACTTTTATTTAATAATGAACCTCATATTTTACCAAAACGACAACTTCAAATCATCGAACTTTTGGCATTAAATAGAAGTTTAGTTGTGCAATATGATATGTTTAGAACTTATGTTTGGAATGATGATTATATTGAGAATGCAACAATTCGAGCCGAAGTTAATAGGGTAAAAACTGTATTAAAAGAGGATTTTATTAAAAATATTAGAGGAAGTGGATATATGATTGAAAGACCTGAATAAAATTATTTAACTTTCTCTTCTAAATTATTATAATATTCTATAATAAAGTATTAATTACAATATAAAAGGTTAATAATGAAATTATCTATTACATATGTATGCAATGTCTTCAAGAGCAAGGATTTCCTACATTTGAGTATCAATCAGTTGAAATGAATGATGAAGGAGTATTTACTTCAACCTGTAAAAAAGGACATACAACATTTACAAATTTACAACAACAAAAATTTGAAATCTTATATGAATATGGAATAATGGCTTTATTAGATGGCTATCCAAGAGAGGCTATTACAAGTGCTGCCGCTTCTCTTGAAAGATTTTATGAATATTTCATAACTATTATTTGTTTAAAAAATAAAATTGAAATTGATAAATTTAATACAATATGGAAAAGTGTTAGTAATCAATCTGAAAGACAATTTGGAGCCTATTTATTTACTTACTTCATTGATAAAAATGGTGATATCCCTCCAATAATTGATAATGATAAACCAGTAATAGCAAATTATTCTAAAAATGAAACTAAAACATGGAAAGAATTTAGGAATAATGTTGTGCATAAAGGATATATTCCCTCAAGTGAGGAAGCATATGCTTATCTTGAACTTGTTTATAATCATATTACTATACTAATAAAAAATATGAAAGAAAACTATGATAAAGAAATTCAACAATCTATTTTTAATCATTTATTAAAAAAACATCCAAAAGGTGAAAACCCATTTGTTTCAACTATGAGTATTTCTACAATTCTAAATATAAATGAAGCATGTAATAAAACATTTAAAGAAGCAATAGATAAAGCAAAAATATCTCAACAAATATTAGATAAAAATAATTTAAAATGAATATCTATATTATTAATTAAATAGAAATAACAGATCAAATACTCTGTTATTTCTCCTAAATAAACCCCAAAGAATTTAATCTATTTCGATAAACTATTTTATCATCTGCAAAAATCACACTATCTTCTATCTTTTTATTTATAATTCCATGATTTGGCGATTTTATACAAACTGGGTCTGTTGCATTCATATCACCTGTTAAGGCATAGGCTTGACATCTGCAACCACCAAAATCTTTCTCTTTTTCATCACAAGTTCGGCATGGTTCTTTCATCCATTTATCACCTCTAAAATAGTTAAAAGAGTCTGATTTATTCCAAATTTGCTCTACACTAAACTCTTTTACATTTGGAAAATCTAGTGGTAAAGTATTTGCTGTATTGCAAGGAAGTGCTATTCCATCAGGATTTATTGTTAAAAATGTTGTTCCTAAACCATTCATACAAGCTTTTGGTCTTGTTGCAAAATAATCAGGAACTACAAAAAATACTTTCATATCTTTTCTTTGTGTTCGGTAATAATTTGTAACTTCTCTTGCTTTTGTGATTTGTTCTTGAGATGGTAAAAGTGCATTTATATTTTTTAATGCCCAACCATAATATTGGATATTTGCAATTTCAAGATAATTTGCTCCCAAACTTTCTGCAAACTCGATGATTTCTCCCACTTGATGGATATTTTGTCTTGTTATACAAGTATTTACAATAAGTTGTAAACCAGCCTCTTTTACCTCTTTTGCAAAAGCTATTTTTTCATCGTAAGCACTTTTATTATTTGTAATCAAAGTCATAGTATTTTTATCGTGAGATTGAACTCCAAGTTGCACAGTTTTTAAACCTGCTTCCTTTAGTTTCGAAACAACTCCTTTTGGAGCGCCAACACCTGAAGTTATAAGATTTGTATAAAACTTTAAATCATTTGCTTTTTTTACAATTTCAACAACATCTTTATTTAATAATGGCTCACCACCACTAATTCCCAACTGAACAGCACCCATATCTCGTGCTTGTTCCATTACTCTAAACCAATCTTCTTTACTCATGGCGTCTTTTGTTTTTGCAAAATCAAGTTGATTGTAACAATAGGCACATTCAAGTGGGCATTTATGGGTTAATTCTAAAAGAACCCATAAAGGCGGTTTTATCTCATTATTCATAACTTATCCAATCTCTATTTTTTGCTTCAATTAGAAAAACTGTTATATCTTTTGTTAAATCTTCAACTTCAAATTTTTCACACAAAGTTTTATTTATTTTTTCAATATCACTACTTCCATCACAAAGGTTTAAAATTTCCCCAGCACTATGATTTAATTGAACCATTCCTTCTGGATATAAAAGCACATAACAATCTTGTTTTTCTTCCCATTGAAATTGGAAATTTGGGTTAATTCTTATATTTTCCATTTTATATCTTTCTACATTTGCACATTAAAATATGGTGGTCTTTTTAATTCGTATGCTAAATATAAAGCATCACAAATTGTCCATAAAATATCAAGTTTAAATTGTAAAATCGAAAAAGCTTTTTCTTGTAACTCTCTTGTATTAAACTCTTCAAGTGTGATTGCAAGTCCGTGTTGAACATCCCTTCTAGCTTCTGTTAATCTTTTTTGAAAATATCTAAGCCCTTTTTGCTCAATCCAAGGATAATTATCTGGCCAAGTATTTAATCTTTGTTGGTGAATTTGTGGTGCAAACATCTCCGTTAAAGATGACATTGCAGCCTCTTTCCATGGTCTTTGTCTTGCAAAATTTACATAAGCATCAACAGCAAATTTAACGCTAGGTAATAAAAATTTATGAGAGATTAAATCCTCTTTATTTAATCCCACAGCTTCACCAAGTTCTAGCCAAGCTTCAATTCCACCACCAACACTATCGTGGTCGTTAATTCTATCAATCCATTTTCTTCTATCAGTTAAACTATCGCAATTTGACATAATCGCTGCATCTTTAATTGGAATCATACATTGATAATAAAATCTATTTGCAACCCAACCTTGAATCTCCTCTTTTGTACAAGTTCCCTCATACATTCTTATGTGAAAAGGGTGATGTATATGATACATTTTTCCCATATCTCTTAGTTTTGATTCAAACTCTTCTTTACTGTAAACCTCTTTCATATACTCTCCTTTTTTTTATTAAATTTCTATACTCATACCATCATAAGATACTTCAATACCGTGGGATATAAGTTCTTTATATTCAGGGTTTGACTCATCTAAAATAGGATTTGTATTGTTTATATGTATTAATATTTTTCTTGGTTTTTCTAAAGTGTCTAATATATCAATCAATCCACCTTTGTCTCTTAAAGGTAAATGTCCCATATCAGTTCCTAGTTTTGTTGAAAATCCTTGTTTTATCATTTCATCATTTGTCCAAACAGTTCCATCAACCAATAAAATATCAGCTTGTGCCATCTCTTCAATTATGTGTTTTTCAATAACTCCCAAACCTGGAAGATAAAAAAGTCTTTTGTTTGTTTTTTTATTTATAACCACAACTCCAATATTATCCCCAACCCTTGGTCTGTCTCTATATTTTGAATATGGAGGTGCATTTGAAATAAGTGGAACAGCATAAAACTCACAATTTGGCATAACTGGTATAAAAAATGGTTGTTTATTAAAAGCTATTTCATTATAAATAACTCCTCCACCATCCCAATGTTGAAGCATTTTAAATAAAGGAAAAGAGGTATTTAACTCTTCATGAACTTCTTTTGTACAATAAACTTGATGTGGGCAACCCTCCCGTAACATCAAAAGTCCAGTTGTATGGTCTATTTGAGCATCAATAAAAACGATAGCTTTTATTTTTGATTCTCTTTTTTGTGTTGGATGTAAAAAAGGTGAATTATGAATTTGTTCTAAAATATCTGGACTTGTGTTAAATAAAACCCAATTCTCTCCATCTTCACTAATAGTAATTGAACTTTGTGTTCTTCTTTTGATTGTAGTTTTTCCCTCTCTATAACCTTTGCAATTATCGCAATTACAGTTAAATTGAGGTAGTCCACCACCTGCACTTGAACCTAAAACTTCTATTCTCATAAAAACATCCTATTATTTTTGATAAATCAATCTATTTTTTATAGACTCAATTATCAAAAAGCAAGAAAGAGAAAACTCTTTCTTGCAAAACTTAATTTAACTTTACTAAACAAAATACTTTTTATCTATTATTCATGACAAATATACATTGTCACTTCAAAACCAAATCTATTATCAACGAACATCGGTTTTTCCCATTTCATAATAGTTTCCTCCTTTCTTAAGATTTATTTTTTTGATTTATGCAGTTTAAATACGTGAACTGTTCCACCTTGGTTAATCTCTTTAATCTGTTTTGCAACTTCACCACCCCATAAAGGAACAGCTCCACCCCAACCAGAAACGATTGCCACATATTGTTCTCCATCTTGTTCCCAAGTTACAGGCGAACCTACGATTCCAGAACCTACATTGAATTTATATAAAATTTCTCCAGTTTCATCATCAAATGCTAAGAATTTACCTTCAGGTGTTCCTGTAAATACAAGTCCTCCAGCAGTTGCTAAAACTCCTCCCCATAATGGTGATTGGTTTTTATAATTCCATTTTACTTTTCCAGTTAATGGATCGATTGCTTTTAATGAACCAATATGGTCATCAAAAATAGGTTTAATTGTAAATCCAGCTCCTAAATAAGCAGCTCCTTTTTTGTATTCAACTGGTTGATTCCAAATATCCATTCCCCATTCATTTGATGGAACATAGAAGTTTCCTGTTTTTTGTGAATATGCCATTGGCATCCAGTTTTTTCCACCTAAGAATGAAGGAACTGAGAATACAGATTTTCCTTTACTTTCAGCACCTGGATTTCCTGGTCTTCCCTCTTCGATTAAGATTGGTTTACCATCTTTATCAATTCCTTTTGCCCAAGTAATATTTGAAACAAATGGGTTTGCAGTAATGAATTTACCATTAGTTCTATCTAATACATAGAAGAATCCATTTCTATCAGCAGTTGCAGCGGCTTTTATGGTTTTTCCATTTTTATCTTTATAATCAAAAGAGATTAACTCATTAACACCGTCAAAATCCCATCCATCATGTGGAGTTGTTTGGAAATGCCATACAATTTCACCAGTTTCTGGTTTTATTGCAAGTCTTGATGAACTATATAAGTTATCCCCTGGTCTTAAGTGTGAATTCCAAGGTGCTGGATTTCCAGTTCCCATAAAAATTAAGTTTGTTTCAGGGTCATAAGTTCCACCAAGCCAAGTTGATGCTCCACCTGATTTCCACATATCACCTGACCAAGTTTTACCAGCTTCTCCACCAGTAATTCCATTTTCTTTACCATTTAAGTAACCCATATGACCTTCAACTGTTGGTCTTGACCATACAACTTCACCAGTTTTTGGATCTCTTGCTTCTACTTTTCCAACAATTCCAAACTCACCACCAGCAACACCTGTGATTACTAAATCTTTAACGATTAGTGGAGCAGCAGTTATTGAATAACCATCTTTATAATCACCAATAGTTACTTTCCAAACAACTTTTCCAGTTTTTCTATCAAGTGCAACTAATTTAGCATCAAGAGTTCCGAAAATTACTAAGTTATCATAAAGAGCAACACCTCTATTTATAACATCACAACAAGGTAAAATAGCATCTGGAAGTTTTGCTTCATATTGCCATAACTCTTCACCTGATGCTATATCAATAGCAAAAACCCTAGAATAAGAAGCTGTTACATACATAACACCATCTTTGATTATAGGTTGAGATTCTTGACCTCTTTGTTTTTCACCACCAAAAGAGAAATTCCATACAGGAACTAAATCTTTAATAGTTTTTTTATCTATTTGAGTAAGTGGTGAATATCTTTGACCTTGTTGACCCATTCCATAAGTTAAAACATCATTTGTTGTTTTCGCATCATTTAAAATCTCATTATATGTAACTGGATTGTATGATGGTTCTGTAACCTTTTTTATGTTACCATCTGCTTGAGCGCTAATTAATGCACAAAGTGTAACGGCAGCGGCACTAGTTAGTAGCTTTTTTTTAATCATTTTCTCTCCTTAATTAAAATCATAACAAACTAAAATTTGTCTTATCGAAAGTATACAAGACAATTATAGCCTCAGTTTAGCCTTGATTTATTTTTTAAACTTAAAGCCAACAAACGCCATAAATAGGCTAATTATGAAAGAAATTCCTAAAATAACAAACAATTCTAACTCAAATTTTCCATACAAAGAAAACCTTATTGCTTCTACAATATATGTAAAAGGATTAAAAGAAGAAATATTAAATAATAAAAGTGAAGAGTCTTTTATTTTCCACAAAGGATAAAGGGCAGAACTTAAAAAAAACATAGGGAAAATTACAAAATTCATTACCGTTGCAAAATTTTCAAGTTGTTTTATTACAGATGAAATAAACAAAGCAAAAGCATTTAAAATTATTGATGAAACCATAATAATTGGAATTGTAAAAATCATTGCCAAAATTGAAATATCAACTCCATAGATTTTTGCCACAATTAAAAAAGTCAAAGCTTGAAGTGTTGAAACGATTGAGGTTGCGAACATTTTACAAAATAACAGATAATTTCTATTTATATATGAAGTTAAAAGGATTTTCATACTTCCCATTTCTCTATCAAATATCATAGTTAAAGAACTTTGCATTCCATTAAAAAGTAAAACCATTCCCACAAGTCCAGGAACGATGTATGTTTCATAAGTTATGTAAGTTTCATAGGGTGGAATGATTGCAAGTCCAAGAGCAGTTTTAAATCCAACAGAAAAAATAAAAAGCCATAAAAGAGGTCGTACAAGTGCTGAAAAAAATCGGCTTTTTTGTTTTAAAAATCTAATTAGTTCTTTATAAACAATTCCTTTCATACAAAAGATATATTTTTTCATTTTGAATCCTTTGTTAATTCACTAAAAGTATCAACTAAATTTTCTTTGTTGTGTTTTTTTACAATATCTTTTGCTAGACCTGATTCTATAATCTCTGCATTTTTTATAATAGAAATATCATCATTTTCATTTACTTCATCAAAAAGGTGAGTTATCCATAAAACAGAGATATTTTTAGTTTTTACCAACTCTTTTACATAATCTAAAATATCAAATCGGCTTTTTAAATCAAGTCCAACAGTAGCTTCATCAAGTAATAAAAGTTTTGGTTTATTTATCAAAGCTCTTACAATTTCAACTCTTCTTCTATGACCTCCGTTTAATTTTCGCACTTGTGTATCTAAACTATATTCTAATCCTAGCTTTATTATCTCATCTTGAATTGAATTCATAGTATCTTTGAAATTTATTCCTTTTAATGCTCCATAATAATAAAGATTTTGTTTCACTGTTAAATCCAAATCCAAAGTTGGTTCTTGAAATACAATTCCAATATCTTTTAGGGCATTTGAATAATCTTTTATTGAATAATTATTTACAAAAATTTCACCTTTTTGTAGTTTTAATAATCTTGTTGCTAGTGAAAAAATAGTAGATTTTCCAGCTCCATTAAGACCTAAAAGCACAAAAAAACTACCCTCATTTATACAAAAAGAGATGTTTTTTAACACCTCTTTTTTATCATAAGAAAAACTTACATTTTTAAACTCTAAAGCTATATTTTTCATTTTAGAAGTTGTTTTCTAGGATTTCTAACTGTTTTTGGATTTTTTCAATAATATCCATACTAGAAATAAGATGTTCAAAACTTGTTTTTTTATTTTCTATAAAACTATTACTATG
>JAQUIV010000155.1 GCA_028681275.1 Aliarcobacter sp. | reverse complement strand
ATTTTGCAAAATCATCTATGAGTCCTAGTTTATCAAACTCTTCATTTTCAAGAAAAGCTATTAATTTATTAGTTTGCGTTTTTTCATCATTTAAGAAGTCATATATTTTTTGTAAGTCGTTTAAAAAATTCTCTTTTGTCATTTTTTTAATCCTTAATTTTAAAAGCAGAGTTTATCTTTTTTGAACTTTTTTTTAGTTAAATTAGCACTCTATATAAAAAAGTGCTAATTTTAATAAAAACTTTAGCTTACTTTTATAAAGTTGCGATAAAATTCTCTTCTAAAATTAAATAAATTATAGGAGAAATGACATGGCAAAACATCAATTTCAGACAGAAGTAGGACAATTATTACATTTAATGACACACTCTTTATATTCAAATAAAGAGATTTTTATAAGAGAACTTGTATCAAATTCAAGTGATGCAATCGATAAATTAAACTATTTAAGATTAACAGATGAAAATCTAAAAGACAAATTTGCAGATTGGAAAGGTGAAATTAACGTTTCTTTTGACGAAGCTGATAAATCTTTAACAATTTCAGATAACGGTATTGGTATGAATGAAGCTGATTTAATAGCTTCAATTGGAACAATTGCAAAATCAGGTACAAAATCATTTGTTGAAAATTTAACTGGTGATGCAAAAAAAGATTCAAACTTAATCGGTCAATTTGGGGTTGGCTTTTATTCAGTATTTATGGTAGCAGATAAAGTAGATGTTATTACTAAAAAAGCTGGTGAAGAAACTGCTTACAAATGGACAAGTGATGGAACTGGTGAGTTTGATTTAACAACTGCAATTAAAGAATCAAATGGAACTGTTATTTACATCAAATTAAAAGATGAAGAAGCAAGTGAGTTTGCATCTAAACACAGAATCAAAAATATTGTTGGAAAATATTCAAACCATATTGCATATCCAATTTTCTTAAATTACAGTGAAGAAGTAACAGAAACTTTAAGTGAAGAAGACAAAAAAGCAGGAAAAGAACCAGCAAAAACGACTGAGAGAAAACACGAAAAAATCAATGAAGCAACAGCTTTATGGATGCAAGCAAAAGCAAAATTAAAAGAAGAAGATTATAATGACTTTTATAAATCAATTTCTCATGACTCATCTGAGCCAATGCTTACAATTCATACAAAAACAGAGGGTGTAAACGAATATACAACACTTTTCTATATTCCAAAAACTGCACCTATGGATATGTATAGAGCAGATTTCCAAAGTGGTGTTAAACTGTATGTTAAAAGAGTATTTATCACAGACGATGAAAAAGAGTTATTACCAACTTATTTAAGATTTGTAAGAGGAATTATTGATTCTGAAGATTTACCTTTAAATGTTTCAAGAGAAATTTTACAAGAAAATAGAATCTTAGCAAACATCAAACAAGGAAGTGTTAAAAAAATCCTTGCTGAAATCAAAAAATTATCAAAAGATGAAGAAAAATATGCTGAGTTTGTAGCTCAATATATTAGACCTTTAAAAGAGGGTGTATATCAAGATTATACAAATAAAGAGGCTATTTTAGAGTTATTAAGATACAAATCATCAAAAACTGAAGCTGGAAAAATGACTTCATTAGAAGCTTATAAAGAAAGAGCTGATAGTGAACAAAAAGCAATTTTCTATATCGTTGGAGATAATGAAAAAATCTTAAGAAGTTCACCATTATTAGAGTCTTATAACAAAAATAACATTGAAGTTTTAATCTTAGATGATAAAGAAATCGATGAAATTATCACTCCAGCAATTGGTGCATATAAAGAGTGGGAATTTAAAGACATCACAGCTTGTGAACCTCCAAAAGTTGAGCAATCTGAAGAAGAGAAAAAAGAAGTTGAAACAAAATTTGAATCAATAACTAAAAAAATTAAAGATAAACTTGGTGATGCAGTTAAAGATGTAAAAGTTACAAATAGACTTTCTGAGTCACCATCATGCGTTGTAAAAGATGCAGCAGATGCACAAATGGCAGCAATGGCTCATATGTTTAGACAAATGGGACAAGTTATGCCAGAATCAGCTCCAATCTTAGAAATCAACCCAGAGCATGAAATCGTAAAAAAATTAAACGGTTGCTCTGATGAGTCAACAATCGAAGATGTATCTTGGATTTTATTAGACCAAGCAAAACTAAGTGAAGGTATGGAAATTACTGATACTGTAGCTTTCGCGAAAAGATTATCAAGAATTACTGCTAAAGCACTTTAAAAACTATTCTACAACGCCATTTTTTCATAATCTCGGCGTTGTCAGAATTTTTTAGCTCAATCACGTACTTAATGTACGCTCAATCACTAAAAAATCCCTCCGCCTTGATATTATAAAAAACTGTCATTGGATAATAGTTTTTTTGTACAATTTAAAAGTATAAATAGTCTATAATAAAATATCAAAGGCAAGAAATGGAAAAAGAACTACTAAATAAAATCAAAATAGAAAAAGAAAAACTTTTAGAAGATGGTTTCAAAATCATTGGAGTATTTGGCTCTTACGCTAAAAACACTCAAACAAAAGATAGTGATATTGATTTACTTTATGATATAGAACCAACTTTTATTCAAAAATATTCAGGTTTTGAAGCCTTTTCAAAACTTAGTGAAATAAAAGAATCTT
>JAQUIV010000154.1 GCA_028681275.1 Aliarcobacter sp. | reverse complement strand
TGTAATAGCTTCTCTTGCTAGATTTTTTTCTCTATAATCCCAAGATTTTGTCCATTCAGCAATTTCTGCAACTTTTTCAGGAGCAACAGCACCAGCAGCACCTTCGAATTGTTTTTTATTTTTTAAAACTTCTTGGTATTCAGGTTTTAAAAATAGTTTTTGTCCGTTTACAATGTTATCTATATCTTGCATAGCCTTCTCCTTACGCTTCTTTTTCCCATGGAGCTTTTGTGTGGTTCCATACTGGTGAATTGATTGCTAAATCCATATCTTTTGCGAAAATTGCAAAAGCATCATAACCATGATATGGTCCTGAATAATCCCAAGAGTGCATTTGTCTAAATGGTAATCCCATTTTTTGGAATACATATTTCTCTTTAACCCCAGCAGCAACTAAGTCTGGTCTTAATTTTTTAACGAAAGCTTCTAATTCATACTCATTTGCATCATCGTAAATAAGTGTTGATCTTTCGATTTCATCTTTAGTTCTTTTATAATCATCACCATGAGCAAACTCATAACCAGTTCCGATTACTTCCATTCCTAAATCTTCATAAGCTCCAATAACGTGTCTTGGTCTTAATCCACCAACATAAAGCATAACTTTTTTACCCTCTAACATTGGTCTATATTTAGCAATAACAGCGTCAGTCATAGCAGTATATTTAGCAATAACAGCTTCAGCTTTTGCTTGAATTGTTTCATCAAAGAATGAAGCAATTTTTCTGATAGACTCAGTTGTTTTAGTTGGTCCAAAGAAGTTATATTCCATCCAAGGTATACCAAATTCTTGTTCCATATGTCTTGAAATATAGTTCATAGATCTATAACAATGTAATAGGTTTAATTTAGCTTGAGGAGCAATTGCTAACTCTTTATAAGAAGCATCTCCAGACCATTGAGCAATAACTCTTAAACCCATTTCTTCTAAAATAATTCTTGTTGACCAAGCATCTCCACCGATGTTGTAATCCCCAATAATTGATACATCATAAGGAGTTGATTCGAAATCTTTTCTGTAAGAAGTATCTGGCATGATATAATCTCTAATCATATCATTTGCAATGTGGTGACCAAGTGATTGAGAAACCCCTCTAAAACCTTCACATGAAACAGCTATTGTTTGATGTCCAGTCTCTTTTTTATGCATTTTTGCAACTGCATGAATATCATCTCCAATTAATCCAATTGGACACTCTGATTGAATTGAAATTCCGTTATTTAATGGGAATAATTCATCAATTTCAGATAATGCTTTTTTAAGTTTTTTATCTCCACCAAATACAATATCTTTCTCATTAAAATCCGTAGAAAAGTTCATAGTAACAAAAGAGTCAACACCTGTTGTTCCTATATAATAATTTCTTCTTCCACCTCTTGAGTATTGACCACACCCAATTGGTCCATGAGAGATATGAATCATATCTTTAATTGGTCCCCAAACAACCCCTTTTGAACCTGCGTATGCACAACCTCTTTGAGACATTACACCTGGTACTGTTTGTTTGTTACTTCTTGTTGTATCACAAGCACCTTTTGTACCCTCTGGGCTATCTACACCTAAATGTTTTGCTCTACTTTTTCTAACTTTTTCTGGATATGCTTCTAATACTTCAGCAATCGCTTCTTTTTGAAGACTTTCTAATGTTTCTGGTCCCATAATTTTCTCCTTTAAAAGGCCAAAGTAGCTTACGCTACTTTAACTCTGTATAGATTCATATCGTCTAGTTTTTTACAAACATCTTTAGTTTTATCACCATCAACGCTTTTTGAGATTTCAGAAATTTGATATTTATTTGTGTAATAAATCATTTTGAAACCATCAATTTCTTTACATTCAGTATTTGTATAATAATCTACAAGTGCAGTATGTAAAAAAGAACCCTCAGTTACTTCTAAAGTTTCTAATTTAACACCTTCTCTTGTTTCACTTGTTAAAGTTACAGTTTTCCCTGAAGCATCAATTCCCTCTTGTACTTTCTCAATAACTTTGTCAAAACTTACATCATTTCCTTCACTCGCTGGGAAGTGGTATCCACATACAAACATAATTTTCTCCTTACTACTATTTTTTATTTTTTTATTTTAATTAATTAAGCTTCTTCAGCTTTTTTACCAACGTTTTCTAAATCAGCTTCTTCTTCTAATCCGAATTCCATTAATAGGTTTTCTAAATCATCCATTTCTAATGGAGTTGGAATAACTTTTAAGTCATTAGCAATGATTTTTCTTGCTAATTCTTTATATTCCATAGCTTGGTCATATGATGGAGCGAACTCAACAACTGTCATTCTTCTTAACTCAGCTCTTTGAACGTGGTTAGATCTTGGAACGAAGTGAATCATTTGAGTACCAATTTGCATTGCTAAGTGTTTTGCAAGGTCATACTCTTTATCTGTCATCCTAGCGTTACAAATAAATCCAGCAAGTCTTACCCCACCAGTATTTGCATATTTTAAAATACCTTTAGAAATGTTGTTAGCTGCATACATAGCCATCATTTCTCCAGACATTACGATGTAGATTTCTTGTGCTTTACCTTCTCTAATTGGCATAGCGAATCCACCACATACAACGTCTCCAAGAACGTCATAAGAAACGAAATCTAATTCGTCATCATAAGCACC
>JAQUIV010000003.1 GCA_028681275.1 Aliarcobacter sp. | reverse complement strand
TAAAGAGGCTGGTTTTTTCAAAGTTTCATTAGTAACTGATGGATAATTGATGCAAAATAATTTTTCGTTTATACTTTCTGGTATAATTGCATTTTCATTTTATATTTTCATTTGTGTTTTAATAATGTTTTACTTATTTAGTCCTGTGCCAAAGACTTTAGATCTTAAATCTACATCAATGACTATTGAATTAGATATGATTACAGAAAAAGCTGAAAAAAAAATGGTTGAAAAGAAAACAGAAAAAATAATTGAAAAAGAAGCTGTTAAAGAAAAAGAGGCTTCTGTTTCAAATGAAAAAAAACCAGACTTAAAATCTTTGTTTGCAAATGTTAAAGAAACAGCTAAAACAGTAACAAAAGAAGAAGTTAATAATATTGAAAAATCGATTGATCCAAAAAGATTCAAAGCTAAATTAGAAAAAGAGAAAAGATCAAATAATATTAAAATTGATAAATTACTCGAAGATGAAAAAACTGCAACAAATGCGAAAAGTACAAATGCCAATAAAGGTCAAGAAACTGATGAATATTTTTCAAAAGTTCAAGAATTATTAGATGTTTGGAATCCAGTTGGAACAGGACTTAAAGCAGTAGTTTTGATTATGATAGATTTAGATGGAAGATTTGATTATCGTATTGTTACAGGTTCGGGAGATGAAGGTTTTGATTCATCTTTAAAAGCTTTTTTAGAAGAGCAAAAAAATTTGGCTTATCCTAAGCCTACAAAAGATAAAGATATAAAAGTTAATGTTAATTTTAGATCAGAAGGATAAAAAATATGTATAGAATATTATTGTTGTTATCATTGGTATTAAGTTCAGTTTTTGCAGAAGTGGATGCAAATTTAGAAGTAGTAAAGAAAACTAATGCTTTACCAAAAATTTTAGTTTCAGTTGCAACTGATACTGCAGAAATTGAAACTTTAAATAAAATTAAAAAAAGTTTAGCAGATGATTTATCTGTAAGTGGTCATTTTGAAGTTGCATCTGTAAATAGTGTAACTTCTTATGAAAATATGCCTGATGTTATTGGTTTAGGTAATCAAGGGATTAATTTATATTTAAATTTATCTGCTAAAAAAGAAGCAGGTTCTTATACTTTGATGACAAAACTATATGATATTAATTCTCGAACATTACTTTTAGAAAAGAATTTTGCTACAACTCAAGAAGATAGATATGTTTTTTTAGCACATAAAGCTGCTATTTCAACAAATGCATTTTTCAAAGCTCCAGGTATTGACTGGATGGAAAAATTTGTAGTATTTTCTACATATACAGAATCAGGTTCAGCTGATATTATGATAGGGGATTACACTTTAACATATAAAAAGACAGTTGTATCTGGAGGATTAAATATTTTCCCTAAATGGGCAGATGCAGAGCAAAAAACTATTTACTATACAACTTATAACTATAAAAAACCAACTTTGGTAAAATTGAATATTTATAACAGAAGTAAAGAAGTTGTTATGGAATCAGATGGTATGTTAGCTTGTTCAGATGTTAATGCAGATGGAACAAAACTTTTAATTACAGCTTCACCTACTGGTCAACCAGATATTTTTGTATATGATACAAGAAGTAAAAAACAAACTCAGGTAACAAAGTATGGAGGAATAGATGTTGGAGGTCATTTTATTGAAAATGACACACGAATCGTATTCGTTTCTGATAGATTAGGGAATCCTAATATCTTTGCACAAGGAATTAATTCAAGTTCTGTTGAAAGATTAGTATATCATAGTAATAATAATTCTTCTGCTACTGCTTTTGGTAATAATATTGTATATAGTAGTAAAGACTCTTCTAATGAAATGGGAGAAAAAAGTTTTAATTTATATTTAATTTCTACTAAAACAGATAGTATGAAAAGATTAACTTCAAGTGGTATTAACCAGTTTCCTAAGTTTTCTACTGATGGAGAAACATTATTATTTATAAAAACTTCTGGTGGATCTAGTTCAATAGGTATAATTAGATTAACTTATAGTAAATCATTCTTATTCCCATTAAAAGGTAAGAGAATACAATCAATCGATTGGTAATTCTTTTTTTAATATGTCTTACAATAGTTTTATAGATTTTTTCTATAAAACTTTGTATTGATATACTTCTAAATTTAGTTGCTATCTTCTGAAAAATTTTATGTTTATTTTATATTTTATATAAAGCCACATTTTTATCCAACAATATATTTTATATCACAACTCTTTATAAACTCAAAAAAGTTTAATTTAATACTTAAATTAGTTAATAAATTTAACAAAATTTGATTCTATTTTTGGGATTTTATATGTAAAATAACTTTTTTAAAAGTCCAATAATTGGCACTTTTATCCTCTTATATCAAATTTTAATAGTTTAGTTTATATAGATTTTATTTTTATAAACAATAATTAAGGTTCTCTCTTGTATTATTTCAGCAAATTTTATTTCAAGGACAAAATTATGAAAAAATTAGGTGTTTATTCTTTATTAGTTGCGGCAATGTTATTCTCTACTGGTTGTAGTGAAAAAAATGCTGATATGAATGTTGACAATGGTGCTGGAGCTGAAACTTCAAATACTGCTGATTCATCTCTTGCTAATGGAAGCTTCTCTGCTTTAGAAAAAGCTGCAAATGGTAACTACTTTATGATCAACGGTCAAAAAGTTTTAATTGAGCACGTATACTTTGCATTTGACAAATATAACTTAACTGCTGAAAACAAAGACAAAGCAACTTCAAATGCTTCTAAATTATCTGCATTATCTGCTGATACAACTGTAACTGTATCTGGTAACACAGATGAGTGGGGATCAGATGAGTATAACTACGCATTAGGTTTAAAAAGAGCTAACTCTGTAAAAGATGTTTTAGTTGCTAACGGTGTAACTGCTAATGTTGCATTAGTTTCTTTAGGTGAAAGTTCTCCAGTTTGTACTGAGAAAACTAAAGATTGTTGGGCAAAAAACAGAAGAGTTGAACACGATTTAAGTAAATAATTTCTTATGACTAAGTATCTTCTATCTTTTTTAGTAGCGACTTCATTAACCGTAGCCCAAGAGGTTTCGGTTTATGAGTCAAATGGTTCTGAAGGAAATGGCTCTTACGGGCTAAATTCATCTGAAAAACACATTTTGAAAAATCAGGCTAGTATTAATGCACTAACTTCAAAAGTTGGTGATATTAATTCTTTACTTGATTCTATTAAAAATAGATTAGAAGGCTTAGAATCTACATATGAGGGTGATTCTGCAAAATTAAATTCAACTTCAAAAAAAGTTGATGAATTAATGCAGAAAGTTGGTTCTTCTTCATATTTAGGTTCTAATAGCACAAGTTCTTCATCTGCATCAACAGGTGGCGATGCTCAATTAGATGAGACAGTTAATGGATTAAAAGCCGCACTTACAAAATTATCTACACTAGTTAATAAAATCAATTCAGAGTATGTTTCTTCTAATGAATTAGAAAAAAATATGCAACAATTCATTACAAGAGAAGAATTCGAAGCACTAAAAAAAGCTATGGGAGTTAAAACTTCTCAAGTTTCTCCTAAAACAAAGTTAGATGCTAACTCATCAGGTGTTGATGCTATATCAACAGAAAGTACAGAAGTAGTTTCTAAGAAATTAACAACACCAGAAGATAAAGCTAATTTATTAAAAGAAGCAAAAAGTGATTTTGATTCAAAAAAATATGAGGCTTCAACTCCAAAATATGAAAAACTTTTAGAGGCTAATTATAAACCTGCAGAGGTTAATTTTTATTTAGCACAAAATTGGTATATGAGAAAAAAATATGACTCTGCAATAAGTTATTATAAAAAATCTGCTATGTTAAATGACAAAGCAGCTTATATGCCAACACTATTATTGCACAGTGCTATTTCATTTGAGAAAACAAAAGACAAAGATAATGCAAAAAGCTTTTATAGCACTTTAATTGATCTTTATCCAAATTCAAATGAAGCAAAAACAGCAAAACAAAATTTATCAAAATTATAAAATATTAAACGAGGAAAAATTATGTCAAAAGTAATAGGTATAGAATATACATTAAAAGATGCAAAAACTGGTGAACATTTAGATTCAAATGTTGGACAAGCTCCACTAGAATTTATTTCTGGAAAAGGTCAAATTATTCCTGGTTTAGAATCTAAATTAGTAGAAATGTCAGCAAATGAAGAAGCTGATGTTTTAGTTCAAGCAGTTGATGCTTATGGTGAATATAATGATGAAGCAGTTCAAACTTTACCAAAAGAGCAATTTGCTGGTATTGAATTAGTTGAAGGTATGTCTTTATATGGAACTGGTGAACATGGTGAAACAGTTCAAGTTGTAGTTAAATCATTTAATGATGCAGAAGTTACAATTGATTATAATCACCCAATGGCTGGAAGAACTTTAATGTTCTCTGTTGCTATTTTATCTTTAAGAGATGCAACTGAAGAAGAGATTCAAACAGGTGTTGTTGGTGGTATGGCTGCTATGGGTGGTGGTTGTTGTGGTGGCGGAGGTCACTCTCATTCTCATGGTGGTGGTTCTTGTGGAACTGAAGATAAAGGACATGGACATTCTCACGGTGGATGTGGTTGTCACTAAGCTTTTTTTTATACTAAAAAAATATAGATTTTGCCCGAGTGTATTTTTACATTTGGGCAAAACTATTTTTTAGGGTTATGGTTTTTAACTTTAAAAAATAGTTTTATTTAAAATTAATTAATTTATAAAGAGGTATTTAGAATGAAAAAAGTTGCTTTTATTTTTCCAGGACAAGGAAGTCAAACTATTGGTATGGGAAAAGATTTTTTTGAAAATAGTGAAATTGCTAAGGATATGATTTCAAAAGCAAGTGATAGATTAGGTATTGATTTTGAAAAACTTTTATTTGAAGAAAATGAAAATATAGGAAAAACAGAGTTTACTCAACCTGCAATTTTATTGGTTAGTTCTATTGCAAATGCAGTTTTTAAAGAAAAATGTAATATTACACCTGAATTTGTTTTAGGTCACTCTTTAGGTGAATTTTCTGCTTTAGTTGCAGCTGGTGCACTTGATTATTTAGATGCTGTTGAATTAGTTCATAAAAGAGGTTTATTTATGACTGAAGCTTGTGCTGGTGGTGGCGCTGGTATGATGGCATTAGTAGGAATTGATGATGCTACTGTTGAAAAAGTTTGTGCTGAGCAAAGAGAACTTGGAAAACAGGTTTGGCCAGCAAACTACAATATGGATGGACAACTTGTACTTGCAGGTATTAAAGCTGATTTAGAGTCTTTAGTTGAAGTATTTAAAGCTGCTGGTGCAAAAAGAGCAATTGTTTTAGATATGTCTGTTGCAAGTCACTGTGAATTATTAAAAAGTGCAGTTGAGAGTTTAAAACCATATTTAGAAAAATTTTTAAAAGATGAGTTTATGCCTGTAATTTCAAATGTAAGTACACAAGCTTACAGTTCAAAAGCTGAGGCAATTGAGTTATTATCTTCTCAACTTACAAGTCCAGTAAAATATAAACAATCAATTAAAGCTTGTGAAGATAAAGTTGATTTATTTATTGAGTTTGGAAATGGAATAGTTTTAAAAGGTTTAAATAAAAAAATTACTGATAAAGCAACTCTAAATGTTTCAGATATGAAAACATTAGAAGCTGTGATTGGTGAATTAAATGACTAAATTAGCAATTATGGGAGCAATGGAAGAGGAGATTGAACCTCTTTTAACTCACTTTGAAAATGTAAATGTTGTAGAGTTTGCAAATAATAAATATTATGAAGTTTCATATAATGGTTTAGATATTGTTATTGCTTATTCAAAAATTGGAAAAGTATTTGCAAGTTTAACAGCTGCTACAATGATTGAAAAATTTGGTTGTGATACACTTTTATTTTCAGGAGTTGCTGGTGGAATTAATCCAAAACTTCAAATTGGCGATTTAATAATTGCTGATAAACTTTGCCAACATGATTTAGATATCACAGCTTTTGGACATCCAAATGGATTTGTTCCAGGTGGAAAAGTTTTTGTTGAAACTACAAAAAGTTTAAGAGAAGTTGCAATCAAAGTTGCAAATGAAAATAATTTAAAAGTAATCGAGGGAACTATTGCAACTGGTGATCAATTTGTTCATTCAGTTGAGAGAAAAAACTTCATTGAAACTACTTTTAAAGCTGATGCATTAGAAATGGAAGGCGCAAGTGTTGCTGTTGTTTGTGATGCTTTAAATGTTCCATTTTTTATATTAAGAGCTATTTCAGATAGTGCTGATATGGATGCAGGATTTGATTTTGATGAATTTTTAAAATCAAGTGCTAAAAACTCTGCTGATTATTTAATCAAAATTGTAAAAGAACTAATCAAGTAATCAAATTTTAAATAAAATTGGAATTTTTTCCAATTTTATCTTCTTTGTATATTTTCTACCATACAAAACCCACTTTTAACACTCTTTGGAATGATAAAGTTTTTCATTATAAAAAAGGAGAGAAAATGTTAGCTGAAATCAATACATTTTTAAGCGATCTTATTTGGGGATCAATTTTAATCTATATGTTACCAATCTTAGGATTATTTTTTACAATTAGTTCTAGATTTGTTCAATTTAGATATTTTTTAAAAATGTTTAATATTTTTAGAGAAAGCGTACGAGATAAAGAAGGACATATTAGTTCTTTTCAAGCTTTAATGTTAAGTGTTGCAGGTCGTGTTGGTGGAGGTAATATTGCAGGTGTTGCCGTTGCTATTACTTTAGGAGGTCCTGGAGCTGTTTTTTGGATGTGGCTTATTGCACTTGTAGGAATGGCAACAAGTTTCTTTGAATGTTCTTTGGCTCAATTGTATAAAGAAAAAGATAGTGTTGATTCTTGTGTATATAGAGGTGGACCTGCTTATTATGCTACTAAAGCATTTGGTAAAAGATGGATTGGAGTTATAATATCATTTTTACTTGTAATCACTTTTGGATTTGCTTTTAATGCAACACAATCATTTATTATTTCAAATTCATTTCAAGCTTCATTTAATTTACCAACTTGGATTACAGGGGTTGCTCTAACAATTATTTTTGGTATTACAATTTTTGGTGGAGTAAAAAGAATTACAAAAATGTCGGAAGTAATTGTTCCTGTTATGGCTTTAGGTTATATATTAATAGCTTTAGTTGTAATTTTTTTAAATATAGAAAAAGTACCAAATTTATTTATAATGATTGTAACAGAAGCATTTAATCCAAGCTCTGCTATTGGTGGTGGAATTGGTGCTGTTATTATTCAAGGTGCAAAAAGAGGTATGTTTTCAAATGAAGCTGGACTTGGAAGTGCACCTAATGTTGCTGCTGTTGCTTATGTTGCACATCCAGTTCAACAAGGAATCGTACAATCTTTTTCAGTATTTATAGATACAATTATTATTTGTTCATGTACTGCATTTATGATTCTTTTATCAGGTGTTTATGTTCCAGGTCAAGAGGGTGTTCAAGGTATGTTATTAACTCAAAATGCTTTAGTTGAACATATAGGTCCACTTGGTGGTTACTTTGTAACAATTGCACTTTTATTATTTGGTTTTTCTTCTATGATTTATAACTATTATTTGGCAGAAAATAGTTTAAATTTCTTTAGTAAAGGGAATATTACAGTATTTAATATTTTTAGAGTGCTTTGTATTTTATTGGTAATTTGGGGTTCATTCCAAGATTTAAGTTCGATTTTTACATTTGCTGATTTATCTATGGGATTATTAGCAATTATTAATATGATTGTTATAACGATGTTATATAAACCTGTATTAAAACTAATTAAAGGTTATGATAGACAATTACAAGAGGGTAAAAAACCAGTTCTTCGATATGATGATTATGTTGAGTTTAATATTGACAAAGAGTTATGGAAAGAGATAGTTGATAATATAAATCATGAAAATAATAAGGAAAAAAGGTAAGTTTTCTTACCTTTTTTAATATATACTTATTTTAAAAATTTCATCTAAAGGTTTTTTATGTTTAATAAAGAAGGAATACCATTTTTTATCATTATAGTTCCTTTTTTATCTATTTTATTTATCTCATTTTTTTCAATATCTTATTATCTAAAATTATCAAATGAAAGTCATCAAAAAGAGATTATTCAATATCAAGAGTTAGAAGTTAAAGACTTTGATTTTTTAATAAAAACAAAATTAGAAGAAAAAGAGCAAGAAGAGAAAAAATTTATTAAATTTATGCTTACTGTGGCTGTTGTAATACTTTTTTTTATGGCGCTTTTTACTTTATTAATGTTTTCAATAATCAAAAATATAATCAAAAAATATAAATATAAAGTTCAAAATAGGGAAGATGAATTAAAAGCTTTAAATGAAAATTTATCTGTAAAAATAGAAATAGGTATTCAACAAGCAAAACAAAAAGATAAAAAAATTTTAGAACAAGCAAAACTTGCAAGAATTGGTTCAATGATTAGTATGATTGCTCACCAATGGAGACAACCACTTAGTCAATTATCTGGAATATTAATGGAGCTAGAAACTGCAACTAGATTTAAAAAAGTAGATGATGCGTATATTTTAAATGCCATAGATAAAAGTGATAAAATGATTGAATTTATGTCAAATACAATAGATGATTTTAGAAACTTTTATAAACCGGATAAAATAAAAGAGGAATTTTTAGTTTCAACTGCTTGTTCCAAAGCTATAAATATTATAGATGCTACTTTAGAAAATCTTGGAATAAATCTAATTTTTAATGTGGCAGATGATAAAAAAATCTTTGGTTATCCAACTGAATTTTCCCAAGTAATTTTGAATATTATAAGTAATGCAAAAGATGTTTTGATGGAAAAAGAGATTAAAAATCCAAAAATTCAAATAGATATAAATTCAAAAGGAATTTTGTCAATAATTACCATAAAAGATAATGCAGGTGGAATAAATGAGGAGAATAAAGAGTTGCTTTTTGACCCTTATTACAGTACAAAAGATTCATCAAAAGGTACGGGACTTGGTTTATATATTTCAAAATTAATAATTGAGCGAAATATGGGTGGAGAGTTAAGTGTTTTTAATGATAATGAAGGTGCAGTTTTTAAAATAGTTGTAACAGGATAAAAAATGAGAATAGAGTTAATTGAAGAGTTAAAAAATCTTTCTATTTTATGTGTTGAAGATGACTTCGGTATTAGGCAAAGTATAGTTAATACTTTGAAATACTATTTTAAAGATGTTTACGAATCTTCAAATGGAAAAGAAGCTTTTGAACTTTATGAATATTATAAACCAAAAATTATAATAACAGATATTCAAATGCGAGATGGAGATGGAATAGAGTTAGTTAAAAAAATCAGAGAAAATGATTTTGAAACAATGCTTATTATGCTTACAGCTCACTCAACTGAAGAGTATTTAATGGATTTAATAAATTTAAATATAAATCACTACATCTTAAAACCACTCAATTTAACAAAATTATCAATTGCTTTGGAAAAATATTTAATAAAATCTTTGAAACCAGTAATGTTAAGTGAAGAGCTACTTTTTGATTTACAAAAAAGGGAATTAATTTATAAAAATAGTGAAGTTATACCTTTACGAAAAAGAGAAAAAGATTTCTTATATTTGTTATATGAGAAAAAAGGTTCAATTCTAAGATACGAAGAAATAGAATCTGAACTTTGGAATGATAAAGAGATGACAGTTTATGCACTTAAATCTTTTATAAAAGATTTAAGAAATAAATTGCCTATCAACGTAATCAAAAATATACCACAAGAGGGGTATACTTTGCAAAAATAATAAAAGACACTTTTTGCATACTTTTATTTTGTAACATATGAAAATTTATTAATTAAGAGAGGATTATAGTGGAAAAATTATATAGAATTGAAAAAGATTTTTTAGGTGAAAAAGAGATAGAGTTAAATAAATATTATGGGATTCAAACTTTAAGAGCAAAAGAAAATTTTGATATTACAAAAACAGATATATCTCTGTTTCCAAGTTTTATAAAATCCCTTGCAAAGGTTAAAAAGGCTTGTGCTTTAACTAATTTTGAATTAGGTGATTTAACAGATATTCAAAAAGATGCAATAATTCAAGCTTGTAATGAAATAATAGATGGAAAATTTCATAATCAATTTATTGTTGATCCAATTCAAGGTGGAGCTGGAACTTCTACAAATATGAATGCAAATGAAGTTATTGCAAATAGAGCTTTAGAGATTTTAGGAAAACCAAAAAGTTCTTATGAATTTATTCACCCAAACAATCATATAAATATGAGCCAATCTACAAATGATGTTTATCCAACTGCAATTAAACTAACACTTCACGAATTAATATTTAAATTAAAAGATAGTTTGAGATTTTTAAGGGATTGTTTTGAAGAAAAATCAATAGAGTTTAAAGATGTTTTAAAAATGGGAAGAACACAACTTCAAGATGCTGTTCCTATGACTTTAGGTCAAGAGTTTAAAACTTTTGCAGTTATGATTGATGATGATATTTATAGATTGAGAAATGTTCAAGCACTTTTAAAAGAGGTAAATCTTGGAGCAACAGCAATTGGAACGGGAATTAATACAAAAGCTACATATCAAAGAAAAGTTATCTCAAATTTAAGAGAAGTTACGGGTGTTGATTATGTAAGTGCTGGAGATTTAATTGAAGCTACTCAAGATACTGGTTCGTTTGTTCATATTTCAGGAATGTTAAAAAGTATTGCTATAAAAATCTCAAAAATTTGTAATGACTTAAGACTTTTAAGTTCAGGTCCAAGGGCTGGATTTAATGAAATAAATCTTCCACCACTACAACCAGGAAGTTCAATTATGCCAGGAAAAGTAAATCCAGTTATGCCAGAAGTTGTAAATCAAGTTGCTTTTGAAGTGATTGGTGCGGATATGACTATTGCAATGGCAAGTGAGGGTGGACAGTTACAACTAAATGTATTTGAACCGTTAATCGCTTATAAACTTTTTACTTCAATAAATATGATGAGAAGAGCATTTTATTCTTTGGGTGAAAAATGTGTAAAAGGAATTACAGCAAATGAAGATGTTTGTATGGAGAATATTTTAAATTCTGTAACCCTTGTAACTTGTTTAAATCCAATTTTAGGTTATGAAAAAAGTTCAGCCATCGCAAAAGAGGCTCTTAAAACAAATAAAAGAGTTTATGATATTTTATTAGAACAAGAATTATTTACAAAAGAGCAATTAGATGAACTTTTAAAACCTGAAAATATGGTGAATAATTTTATCAAGGATACAAAATGAAAATAACAGTTCTAAATACAGGTGGAACATTTAACAAAAGATATAATCCTATTCTTGGAAAATTAGAAGTTCCAAGTGATAATATTGCATTAGATAAGATAATAAAATCTTGTTTTAATATTGAGTTTGACATTAGAAATATAGTTTCAAAAGATAGTTTAGATTTTACTCAAGAAGATAGAGAAACTATTTTAGAAAATATAATTAATAGCAAAAATGATAAAATCATAATTATTCATGGAACGGATACTGTTGATTTAACAGCAAAATTTATTGAAGATAAAATTGAAAATAAGAAAGTCGTTTTCACAGGTGCTATGGTTCCTATGAGTATTGATGAAGTTGAAGCTACAATGAATTTTTCACAAGCGATTGGATTTTTAAATGCACCAATAGAAAATGGGATTTATTTATCTATGCATGGAAGTGTAATTGAACATTCAAAATTGAAAAAAGATAGAAGTGTAGGGCAGTTTTTAGTTAAAAATTAAATTTATAAAGGATGATTATTATGGAAAAATTGATTAATAGTTTTAAAAATTGTGGTTATGACGCACACTTTGTAAGAACAAAAGAAGAAGCATTAGAATTATCAAAAACATACATAAAATCTGGAATGAGTGTTGGACTTGGTGGAAGTGTAAGTGTTCAAGAGATTGGATTATTGGATTATTTATTAAATAAAAAAGATATTATAGTTTTTAATCAATATGAAGATGGAATTTCAATGGATGAAAATATTCACAGAAGAAGACAAGGTTTAGTTTCTGATATTTTTGTTACAAGTACAAATGCAATCACAAAAGATGGAAAACTTGTAAACGCTGATGGTAGTGGAAATAGAGTAGCTGCATTTTCTTATGGACCTAAAAATGTTTTAGTAATAGTTGGAATTAATAAAATTGTTGAAGATGTGGAAGCTGGATTTAAAAGAGTTATGGAAGTTGCTGCTGTTAAAAACATAGATAGAATAAATAACAAAGCAATTGAAATGGGAAAAGAGCCAAAATATAATCTTGATAATATTGCAAATAAATTTTCATGGGTAAAAGCAGATGATAAAGATAGAATCATCATCATTTTAGTTGATGAAGAGTTAGGATATTAGGAGTTAGGAAAACCTAACTCTTAAGCTGTTTGTGTAGCTGTTGGGTCAACAAATACTCTTGTAGCTAACTCTTGGTCAATTACATAAAGACCATAACCATTATCTCCAATAAGTTTCATTTTGTCTATAATCGTGTTTAATACAACTTCTTCTTCAACTTGTTCTGTTACATACCATTGAAGTAGATTGTATGTTGCATGGTCTTTGTTTTTCATACTTAAATCACTAAGTTCATTTATATTTTCACTCATATATATTTCATGTTCAAGAGCTTTTTGAAAAGCATCTAAAATAGATTCAAATTCAACATCAACTTTTTTAATTTCAGGTAAGTTAATAGCAACTTGATGATTTTCTAGGTATTTAAAAAATTTCATAGCGTGAGTTAATTCTTCTTGATATTGGATTAAAAACCAATTTGCACAACCTGCGAAACCTTTTTTAGAAGCATAAGCAGACATACCTAAATATATATAAGAAGATTGGAATTCTTTATTCAACTGGATTATTAATGCATTTGCAACTTCATCTTTTAACATAGTAACTCCTTAATTTTAATTGTGTTTAGTATACAAGAATTATTCTTTAAAATTAAAATAACATAACTTTGGATAAAATGAGAAAAATTTAAAATAGGACTTTATAAAATGGCATTATATACATGTGGACATATTATTCCAGATTCTGATTCAATTTGTTCAGCAATCTCTTTATCATATTTACTAAATAAAATAGGAAGACCAGCAACTCCTGCAAGACAAGGTGAGCCAAATCCTGAAACAAAATATATTTTAGAAAGATTTGGATTTGAATTACCAGTTTTAAAAACTTCTTTTGCAGGTGATGAGTTATTTATCACAGATTATTCAGATATTGCTCAAGCTCCTCAAGAACTTGACAAAACTACAATCGTTGGAATCGTTGACCATCACAAACTTGGTGACATTACAACTTCAGCTCCATTAGAGTGTTGGATTAGACCAGTTGGTTGTACAAATACAATTGTAAAAGAGATGTATGATTTCCATAAAGTTGAAATTCCTGCAAACATCGCTGGAATTATGATGTGTGCGATTTTATCTGATACAGTTATTTTTAAATCACCAACTTGTACAGAAGCAGATATTAAAGCTGTTAGAGAATTAGCTACTATTTGTGGAATTGAAGATTTTGGTGCTGTTGGTATGGAAATGTTTAGAGTAAAATCAGCAGTTGCAGGAACTCCAATTAGAGAGCTTGTAATGAGAGATTACAAAAACTTCGATATGCATGGAACAAAAGTAGGTGTTGGACAACTTGAAGTTGTTGATGGAAGTGTATTTGATGACATCAAAGATGAATTAATGGCTGATATTAAAAAAGTAAAAGAAGAAAACAATCTTCACACAGTTGCTTTATTATTAACAGATATTATGAAAGAGGGAAGTGAAGTATTAGTAACTTCTGATAATTCATCTATTTTTGAAAAAGCATTTAACTGCAAACTTGAAGATGGAAAAGTTTGGTTAGATGGTTGTTTATCAAGAAAAAAACAAATTATTCCTTTCTTAGAACCTGCATTCGCTTAACATTTTAAAATAAAAAAGATAGCTTTTTGGCTATCTTTTTTTAATTTACAAATATTCTTATTAGGTTTCCACATGGAACTTTTCTCTGACATTACATTTTTTTGGTTAATCATTTTTTTTATTGCTGGGTTTAGTGCTGGATATATTGATTCAATTGCTGGTGGTGGAGGAATGATTCAAGTTCCTATTTTACTTCTTAGTGGAATTTCTCCTGTAAATGTTTTAGCTTCAAATAAAATTGCAAGTTTATTTGGTGTTTTAATGGCAACAATCAAATATGCACTTAGTAAAAAAATATCTTGGAGAGTTGTAAAAATCGCCATAATTCCTTGTTTAATAGCTTCTTATATTGGAAGTAGTTTGGTGATGTTTTTATCAGATGAAGTCATAAAATGGCTTATATTAATTGCTATTTTGGTGGCTATGATTTTTTTATTTAAAAAGAGTAAAAAAATAGTTGAAGTAAAAACAGAATTAAATAATAAAAAAATAGTATTAGCTACTGCACCAATTGGTTTTTATGATGGGTTATTAGGACCTGGTACTGGAACTTATATGATGATTTCTATGAAAAAGTTTTTGCATCTTGATTATTTAATCTCAACTGCATCAACTAAACCTTTAAATTTTGCTACAAATCTTGGTTCAGCTATAGCTTTTATATTTGCTGGGAAAGTTTTATGGGGTGTGGCAATTGTACTTGGAGTAGCAAATGTAGCTGGGTCTTATGTGGGAAGTCACTTTGCAATAAAAGGTGGAGAAGAGTTTATAAAAAAAGTATTGATTTTTGTGCTTATTTTTATGTTGTTTGCAAACATAATAAAGATTATATTGAGTTGATTTTATAAAATATTTTTGTTTTCAAAAGAACAATATTTGCAAGGTGTAAAATAAATATTGTTCCTAAAAAGATAAAAAATGCAAATAGCCACAAAAAAAGTTTTAGATGAGATTACATCCGATGATGATTTAGAAGAGTTAGTCTATACAATCATTGATGCTTGTCCATACGATTTTGAACTTATTCCTACAATTGCATCTTTTAAATATCTATCTTATTTTGATTTGATTACACAGTTTGATGGCGTACGATACTTTTATAAAATGTATAAACTTATAGATATGCTTTGTGTTTATAAAACTCTTATTTCAAAATATGAAGAACTTAATAGTTCAAATTTTAACAATTCTTCAACTAGCCAAACTTCTCAATTAGCAATTTTTTGTGATGATAAACATCTTTTTGAGAGTTGCCAAATAACTGCAATAAAAATCTACAAAGAATATTTCTTTACTCACAAAAACTCTTCAATCAATGATAATGTTTTAGCCCATAGTTTAAATCATATTTTAAATGAATTTTTTGAAGAGTCTTTTACTTCAAAACTGAAAGAGAAAGATATAAATAGAGCTGTGAAAGTTAGAACTAATTTTATGGGTGTTGAGATTTGGGAGTTTGAATAAATTTTAGATTATAAGTAAAAAACAATCAAAAAAGTAGTATGCTAAACTTGATTAGAAATTATTAAAAAGGATATAAAATGAAACACGAATTAATGACTTTACCGTATGCTTTAGATGCCTTAGAACCGCTTATGTCAAAGGAAACTTTAGAGTTTCATTATGGAAAACATCACCAAACTTATGTAAATAACTTAAACAATTTAATTACTGGTACAAAATTTGAAAACTCAACTTTATTTGAAATCATTTTAGAATCAGATGGTGGGATTTTTAATAATGCTGCTCAGGTTTATAACCATGATTTCTTTTGGAATGGATTAACTCCAAATCAAGATGAAATTCCTTCAAAAGTTAAAGAAGTTTTATGTAAAGCTTTTGGAACGGTAGAAAAATTCAAAGAGGAGTTTACATTAAAAGCTGTTGGGCATTTTGGTTCTGGTTGGGCTTGGTTAGTTGAAGATGAAAATCAAGATTTAAAAATAGTTACAACATCAAATGCAGCTAATCCATTAAAAGATAATTTAAAACCTATTTTAGTATGCGATGTTTGGGAACATGCCTATTATATCGATGTTAGAAATGCAAGAGCGAAATATTTAGAAAACTTTTGGAAACTTGTAAATTGGGATTTTGTAGAAGAAAATTTAGCGTAAAAAATTCAAAATATTTAAAAGTAAGTTTTAAAACTTACTTTTAATTTTATTTATAAAAAATTTTTCCTTGACTTGCTAATAATGCACCACAAAGTTGATATAAAACTCTAGAACCAACATTTGCATCCCAACCATCAGCACTATCACCAACTTCACATAAATCAAAACCTATGATATTTTTTCTACTTTTTACAATCATAAATATAAGATGTTCTAATTCACCATATCTTAAACCACTTGGAACAGGAGTTCCTGTATTTGGGCAGTTTAATGGCTCTAATCCATCAATATCAATTGATAAATAAACATTTTGCGGAAGTTGGTTTATGTATGGTGCAAAAACTTCTTCAAGTGATTTTCCTGATGCCAGTTCTGCTTGCATTAAAGTATCATATAAACAAGCACCTTTTTCACCATATTCTTTCATTCGGTTCGCTTCTTCACTACTGTAATCTCTAATTCCAACTTGAACTAAATTACTTACTTTTGAACACTCTTTCATAGTGTTATAAAAGATTGATGCATGAGAGTATGTAAACCCCTCATAAGCTTCTCTTAAATCATGGTGAGCATCCACATGTAAAATCCCAAATGATTCACTTTGTGTGTCGCTTAAAGCTTTGATAAGTCCAAGTGGAGACGAGTGGTCACCACCAACAACAGCTACAAATTTCCCGTTTTTGATTTGTTCAAGAGATTTTTCATAAACTGAAGAGTTCAAAGTAGCTGAAGCTTCATTTACAAATTTTAAAGCTTTTTTATTTGTTTTTCCATTTTCAAGGGCATCTATAACTTTTAAAGCCTTTTTTCTAGCTTTGTTACTTAGTTTTAATAGACTTTTATCTGTTTCAAGCATCGCAATACCAGCAGTGTAAGGTTTGATATAGTGAAAAGTTTCAACATCAAGTTGGTGGCTTGTGATTCTCATAGCATCAGGAGCTTTTGCAGTTCCTTGTCCAAATGAAACAGTCGCTTCCCATGGAACGGGAACTAAAACTAAACTAGCTTCTTTTGGGTCTAATCTTCCACCAATAAAACCATCTCCCTCTTGAGGAGGAAGTCCAAGTTCCAATACTTTTATCTCTTCTTCTAAAGTTCTATAAGTCATATATTTTCCTAATATTATTTTGTTTATTTTATTTTTAATTATAGGATAAATATGGAAATAGTAAAGTTAATTTTATAGTTTTATTTCAAATTGTAATATTTTCTAATTCAAATCTATTTTTTTGATAAAGTTCTAAAATGAGTAAATAAAAGGTAAATTTTATGAGTGATATATCAAATATTGTAGTTTATGATGATGGTGAATTAGAACTAAAAGTTTCAGTAAATGAAGAGACAATTTGGCTTACTCAGAAGCAAATATCAGAAGTTTTTGGAGTAAATATTCCTGCTATTTCAAAACATATTAAAAATATTTATAAAGACAATGAATTAAATCAATTTTCAACTGTTTCCATTTTGGAAATAGTTCAAAAAGAGGGGAATAGAGATGTTTTTAGAAATGTTGAACATTACAATTTAGATATTATTCTTGCTGTTGGTTATAGAACTAATTCAGTTAAAGCAATTAAATTCCGTCAATGGGCAACATCAATCTTAAAAAACTATATTCAAAATGGATATGTAATAAATTCAGAAAAAATTACAAATGAAAGATTTGTAAATTTAGAAAAAGATGTAAATGTTTTAAAATCTCAGATGAATGAAGTTGAATCTCTTGTAAAAAACAATAAACTTGAAACTAATCAAGGAATATTTTATGATGGGGAAGTTTATGATTCGTATACTTTTATTTTAGATTTAATAAAACAAGCTAAAAATGAAATAATCCTAATTGATAATTATATTGATGATACAGTTTTGACTCTATTTTCTAAAATTCCAGATACAAAAATCACGATTTATACAAACACTATTTCAAAACAACTAAAACTAGATTTTGAAAAGTATTCAAAACAATATGATAATATCACACTAAAAATTTTTAAAAATTCCCATGATAGGTTTATAATTCTTGATAAAAAAGATATTTATCTTATAGGTGCAAGTCTTAAAGATTTGGGTAAAAAATGGTTTGCATTTTCTAAGATGAACTTAGATATTGATGAATTAATAAAAAAATTAAATTAGGACAAACATGGCAGAACAACTAAAAAATTTATATTCAAAAGAGTTTATTGAAAAACTTGCAAATAAACTTTTTTTGAGTTATGCAGATTTTGAAAAAGAAAATTTTATAAACTCTATTTTTGATACTTATTGGCAAGATTTAGAACTAAAACAAAGAATGAGGCATATTGCTCTTATTTTGCATAAATTTTTACCTTTTACATACAAAAAACAATTAGAGATTTTAAAAGAGGTAAAAGAAAAGTTCACAGGGCTTGAAGCTATGGTTTTTCAAGATTTTGTTGAGGTCTTTGGGCTAAATGATTTTCCTAATTCTATGAATGCTTTGGAAGTTTTTACTATAAATTCAAGTAGTGAGTTTGCTATTCGGCAGTTTATTTTAAAGTATGAAAATGAAACGATGAATCAAATGAAACTTTGGGCAAAATCGCCAAATGAACACTTGCGTAGATTAGCAAGTGAGGGGTGTCGTCCAAGGCTTCCTTGGGCTATTGCTTTGCCAAAATTTAAACAAAATCCAGCAAAAGCTCTTGAAATAATTGAACTTTTAAAAAATGATAAATGTTTATATGTTCAAAAATCTGTGGCAAATAATCTAAATGATATTTCAAAAGATAATCCACAAATAGTGATAGACTTTGTAAAACAAAATATAGGAAAAACAAAAGAGTTAGATTGGATTTGTAAACATGGTTCTAGGACACTTTTGAAAAAAGGCAATATTGAGATTTTGTCATTTTTTAATTTTGATAAATCACATCATATAAATCTCACAGATTTTTGTTACGATAAAACTATACTTTTAAATGATGATTTTAACTTCTCTTTTGAGATAAATTCCGATGAAATTATTGGAAATATCAGAATTGAATATGTGATTTATTATCTAAAATCAAATAATATTCACAATAAAAAAGTTTTTATGATAAGTCAAAATGAGATAAAATCAAATAAAAAAAGATTTGAAAAAAAACAGAGTTTTAAAAATATGACAACACGAAAACACTATTTAGGAAAGCATTTTATAGCTATTTTAATAAATGGTGTTGAAGTTTTAAAAGAGGAATTTTATTTAAATGACACCTGCAATTGATTTACTTAAAAAAAATAAATGTGATTTTAAAATACATAAATACGACCATGACCCAGCTTGTATAAATTTTGGTGATGAAGCAGTTGAAAAGCTGGGTTTAGATGCTAATCAAGTATATAAAACTTTACTTGTGGAATTAACTCCAAAAGAGTTGGCAGTTTGTGTTTTACCTGTTGCAAATCAGCTCTCTTTAAAAGATGTAGCATCTGCTTTTGGCGTAAAAAAAGCAGTAATGGCAAATAAAGATGAAGCTCAAAAAGTAACTGGATATTTACTTGGTGGAATTTCACCTTTGGGGCAAAAAAAGAGATTAAAAACTGTACTTGATGAGAGTGTAAATAAGTTTGAAACTATATTTATAAGTGGTGGCAAACGTGGTCTTGATATAGAGGTTAAACCAAAAGATTTAGAAAAATTATTGAGTGCCAAAATATATAAAGTTATAGACTAAAAATGGGCTTTTTAACAAATATTCAACTTATAAAGGGTACTATTACGAACGAATGAGATTTTGAATTAAAATTAAGGGAGTGCTTATGAATAAAGGTGAACCTAGTTTAGAAAAAATTGATGATTATAATGGAAATGAATCTAAACAAAAAAGAAATACAGTAAGATTTGTAGTGATTTTTTGTTTAATTGTTGGTGGAATATTTGCTTATTTAAAAAGCGGTTCTACTTCAACTGATTATGTAGGAACTCAAGAACAACCAGGTATTTCTACTCCAAAAAAATAAAAAAGGAAAAAAATGATAAAAAAATTATTGACAGTATCTCTATTAGCTAGTGTTACATTATTAAATGCAACTGAGTTTGATACAAAAATATCAGTTGGAGCAACTGCTGCAAAAATAGATAATGACACTTATACACAATATGGTATTGGATATACAGCAAATACTAACTTAGATGGTGGAATTATTTTAGGTTTTGGAAATAGTTTAGCTTATGGTAATGTAAGAAATGGTGTTGAAGCAATTAGTGCTGATATGGATTTAAGAGCTGGTTATGAAGTTATTGAAAATTTAACTGCTTTTGCTATTGGTACAGGTGTTGCTCAAACTGTTGATAATAACTCTGCTACTGGTCTTGGTTATGGTGGTTCTTTAGAGTATAGACTTACTTCAAATGTATCACTTGAGGGAAGTTATAAAACTGTAACAATGAATGACTCTCCAAGAGATTATGATTATGATACATCAAATCTTGCAATAAAGTTCAACTATTAATAGTTGGACTTTATGTTAATACCTCTAAACAACTACCACCAAAACACAAAACACTCATATAACTCAATACGAACAAATCCCAACAGAGTAGATTGGAATAATCCTCCAAATAAATTTAAATTTTATTCAAAAGAGTATAAAAGAGTTCATTTAAACTCTTCAAATCAAAACTATAATTTTTTGTATTTAATTTCTGGAATTAGCGCTAAAAAAAGTTATCCATCTGGTGAATATTATTTAAGAGTAAATCCAAGTGCAGGAGCTTTATATCCAAATGAAGTCTATTTTCAAGTACGAAATGTAGATGGTTTTGAAGATGGAATTTATCATTTAGAAGTTGGCTCTTCTAGTGCTGTGTTACTTCAAAAACTTGAATTTAATCAGGGAATAGAAAATCTTTTAAATCTAGCATATAGTGTAGATGGTTTTATATTTTTTATTTCATCAATATATTTTAGGTCTTCATGGAAATATAAAAATAGGGCGTTTAGATATTGTTTGTTAGATGCTGGGCATTTAATAGGAACTATGGAAGCTTCTTCATATCTGTTTGATAAAAAGTTTGAGGTTTTATATGATTTTTCAAAAGAAAAGTTAAATGAATTTTTTTCTTTTGATGAAAAAGAATTTTTTACTTCAATTGTAATCGTTGGAGATAAAAAAGAGTCACAAAAAGAGAATTTTTCTTTAACTCTTCCAACTTTAGATGGGGCAAGTTATATAGAAGAAAATATTAGTTTTTTCCAAAAAAATGAGTTAGTTGAAAATGCTTATAAAGAGAGTTTAAAAATCGTAGATAAAAAAGCTCAAGAAAAAAGTGCTATTTTTAACTTTCAAAAACAAAGATTCCAAGATACTATTTTCAAAAGAAGATCAATACGAGAATTTACTCAACAAACTATTTCTAAACTTCAATTTGAATCAATAATGGGTGTTGTAACTCAATCTATAAAAAGTGATTGTGATGAAGATGTTGATATTTTTTATGTTGTAAATAGGGTTGAGGGTTTAGTTTTAGGTCTTTATAAAAATGAAAAACTTTTAAAAACAGGTGATTTTTCATCAAAAGCTGGATATTTATGTTTAGAGCAAGATTTAGGAAAAAGTAGTGCGGTTACATTTTTTTTAACATCTAAAAGTAAAAATTATCAAGAACTTTATCAAAAAGCTGGAATTATTGGACATAGATTATATTTAGCTTCAAACTATTTAGATATTGGTTGTAGTGGAATAGGGGCTTATTATGATGATGAAGTTTGTGAGTTTATAGAAGAAAATACAATGGTTTTATACGCTTTAGCCATAGGAAACTAAAGTTTATCTCTATTTTAAAGAGATAAACTTGTCACTTGGTTTTCCAATATGATAACCTTGATAATAGTCGATTTCTAACTCATCTAAAATTTCAACTATCTCTTGATTTTCAACAAATTCTGCAATAGTATGTATTTTTAACTCTTTTGCTAAAGTTACAATACTATTTACAAAGGCTCTATCTTTTTCATCTTTGTTGATATTTATAATAAAATCTCCATCAATTTTTACATAATCAATAGGGAATTTTTTAATATAGTGAAATGATGAAAATCCTGAACCAAAGTCATCTATTGCAAATTTATAACCATCAGATTTTAGATTATGTACAAATTTTTCCAATAAAGAGAAGTTTTTAACAGTTTCTCTCTCCGTGATTTCAAATACTATTTTTTCTCTTTGAATGTTGTATTTATTAACAAAACCATTTATTTTATTAATAAAATCTCCAACTATTAATGATTTTGGAGATAAATTAATAAATAAAATTCCCTCATAATTTGTTCGTTGAATCTCTTTAAAGGCTTTTTCAATAACCATTAAATCCATAGTATTTATAAGTCCTCTTGCTTCTGCAATTTCAATAAATTCAAAAGCAGAAACAACTCTTCCATCTTGATTTATTCTCATTAATAATTCATGAATTACTAAGTCATTTTTTGAATTGGCTGGTTTTATTGGTTGGAAATATGGATGAATTTCATCATTTTCAATTGCTTTAATTAAAAGGGAAGATTTCTCTTGATTTGTTTTTAAAATATTAGAAATATCTCTTTCATTTGGAATTTTAATGCCATTTTTACCTTCTTCTTTTGCTTGATACATCATAGAATCAGCAATAACAAACATATCTTTTTGAGATAAAGTATGAGTTGGATAAACACAAATTCCAACAGAAATAGTGATACCAACTTTTGTTCCATCAGGTGCAATTAATTTTTCATTTTCAATTCTTTTTGAAATTCTATTCGCAACAGTTAATGCTCCATTTTCATCACATTCAGGAAGAATAATAGTAAATTCATCTCCTCCATATCTTGCAACTATATCTTCATCTCTTTTTTCTTCTTCAAGAATATTTGCAACAGTTTGTAAGAATTTGTCCCCAAAAGCATGACCAAAATTATCATTAATAGGTTTAAAATTATCACAATCTATAATCATTAAAGCAAAAGAATAATCATGTTTTGCAGCTCTTTTTATTTCATAAGCCATCATGTCATTAAAAATTCTTTGATTAAATAAATCAGTTAAAGGATCCCTTGCTGCATAATATTCTAAATCTTGTGTATATTTATGAATGGCTTTTACTGAACCCACAAGATTTGCCATAGTTGTTAAAATAGAGTCAATTACAATATATCTAACAGGGTCGTTTGAGAAAACTGATTGTAAACCAATTCCTACAATTCCTCCAATTTTTGGAGTATCTAAAAATAGAGATTTAGTTCGATACTCTATCTCTTCTTCTACTAAGTTGTTTAAATGATTATTTTTATCTGCAACCACATGTTTTATTGTAAAATCAGTCATCTCTTTGAAATATTCTGATTCTTTTATTGTTTTATTTATATAAGCATCAAAAACCTCTTTTTGGTGCTCTTTTGGTATTCCTAACCAAAAAATATCAACTTCAAATTGATCTTCTCCAACTCTAAAAATTGTCATTAAAGTATATGTTTCCATGATTTTATTTATTTCAATTAATAAATCACAAATATACTCTCTCCAATCTTTTACAACATCAGAAGTAATAATAAATTTATCTAAAAGTTTAATTTCAAACTCTAATAACTCTTTATCAACAGCAACAATTTTTAATTTTTCAGCCATTAAATCGACATTTTGAACGATTTCATTAAACTCTTTAAAATATAAATCTATGTTTCTTGAATCAAAGGCTTTGAAATCTTGTACTGAATTTATATTTTGTACTTTGTCGTTAAAAAGAGATAAACTTTCTAATATCTGTTTTGTTGTAAATCTTGTTGATAAAAACGCAAGAACATAAAATATAGGAATAATGATTAAGAAAAATGCAATATATTGATATTTAGATTCTAAGAAAATAGAATTAAGATTTTGTTTTACTTCTAATACTCCTAAAACATCGCCAACCTCTGCATTTATGTGACAAGTTTTACAATCATTGTTTGCTTTTAAAGGTAATATATTTCTTACAACATTATTTTGAAAATTATCAAGTTTTTCTATTTTTCCATTTAAAATATCAACTAAAGTTGCATCTTTTGCTTTCTCTTCAATATCTCCAAAAAGTTGTCTAACTTTATCTCCTCTATAAATATTTATTTCATAATTAGTGCTTTCAAAATTATGTTCTAAAGATTTAGTGAAAAGTACAACATCTTCTTTACTCCAACCTTTTTTCATAACTTGGTACATAGAAGAAAAAACTTGATTTGATATTGCTCTTGATTGATTTAAAGCTTCTTGTTTTGTAAGAGTTGTATGTAAATATGTACTAAAAATAAAACAGATTAAAAAAATTAATGAAACTAATATTATCTGTCTTGAAAAGATGTAATTTTTGAAAGTTTTTTTCATATCTTGAATCCTAAAAGTTGATTCCAAAATATTAGCGAAAAAAAGTTAATTTAGATACATAAATAGGGATTAAATATTATTAATTTATAAGAAAGCTTGAAAAATAGCAAGAGAATAATTATTATTTAATAAAAATGGGAATTAAACCCATCTTTATTAATCTTGTGGAGTATTTACCATCCAGATTGAAAAAATATCTAAATAGTTCCAAAAAGATTGCTTTAAATCATCTGGCATATCAAGTGGTTCTAACACTTTGATATAAGATTCAAGCCAAATCATTCTAGCTTCAGGAGTTATTTTAAAAGCAGAGTGTCGTCCAGCCATCATAGGAGCGCCTCTACTTTGATTAAAATAATCAGGTCCACCACAAATTTGAATAAAAAAATCAGCAGAGTGTTTTTTTGCTAATTCAAAACCCTCATCAGTTGGAGGGAATAATCCTTTTATATTACTTTGTCTTAATAAATCATAATGGTTTGAGATTAATTTTCTCATTCCCTCTTCACCTAAAAAGCTTAAAACTTTTGGGTCTGGTTTTACAACAGGAGGTCTTTGTCCTAATTGTGCTTGAGTTATAGTAAATTGCATTTTTATTAACCTTTAAAAAAATATTATTTTATTTGCACAAGTGCGTTCGTATAATACAATATATTTAATTTTAAAGAGTTTTTAGAATGAAAAAAAGTTTACTATGTTAGAATGCCGAAACTAAAAGCTTAGGATTTTGATGGACGAAAATATTGATGATATTATAGAGTGTTATAATTGTGGTTTATTTATAAAAAAACACGATGATATAACAGTTACTCAAAGATGTCCAAGATGTAATAGTAAAATAAAAGCTGATAAAAAGCACTCTTTAGACTCTTTATATTATTCAATTTCAGCACTTTTACTTTTTGGAATCTTAAATATTTATCCAATTATTACTTTGAATATAAATGAGAACGAATTAAAGGCCACTTTGATTGGAACAGTTTTGATTCTTTTAGAACAAAACTTCTTTTTTGTAGGGCTTATAGTTTTTTTTACTATTATTCTAGCGCCCATTTTAAACTCTTTAGTAATAATATTTGCTTTTATTCAAGATAAAACTAATATCAGACTTTTTACGGATACTTTGCTTCATGATAGTTTCCATTTTTTTAAACATTGGGGATTTATCGAAGTTTTTATTATAAGTATTATTGTTACATATATAAAACTAATTGGAATGGTTAGTTCCACAAAATTTGATATTGGTTTTTATGTGATGTTGGCTTATATTTTTTGTTTTTATATGTCAAATAAAAAATTTGAAGATAAAAGTGTATTTGATGAGGACTAAATGGTTTTAATTTCATGTAAAAACTGCCACAAAATGTATGAAAGAGAAAACTTCGATAGTTTCGTATGTACAAGATGTAATCATATTGTACGAAAACGAATAAAAGACTCTTTACAAGTTTCACTTGCCCTTACTATTTGTGCAATTTTAATTTATATTCCAGCAATGTTATATCCAATTATGGAAGTTACAAGGCTTGGTGTAAAAATTGAAAGTACAATCTTAGAGGGTGTTGTTAGTTTTGTTGAACAAGGAAGTTATTTTATAGCAATTGTGGTTTTTACAGCAAGTGTTATAATTCCTTTGATAAAGTTAGTGGGGTTACTTTTTATTTTTATTAGTTTAAAAATAAATGTAAAAATGCATAATAATAGAAAAATATTAATATTTAAATTTGTAGAAGCCATTGGAAAATGGTCTATGATTGATATTTATGTGGTTGCAATATTGGCTTCAATCGTGCAACTTGATGAGATTTTTAACATAAAAGGAGGAATTGCTGCAACCTCTTTTGCTTTGATGGTAATATTAACAATAATAGCAGCAAATAGATTTGATACAAGGATTATTTGGGATGAGTAAAGAAATAATAGAACAAAATATAGAACAAGAAGTTTATGAACCTAAAATAGAAGATAAAAAAAGTGTTTCGTTTATTTGGATTTTACCTCTAATTATTTTGGGGATTTTAGGTTGGATTGCCTATGAATCTTATATGAAAAAAGGTACAAATATTACAGTTGTATTCAAAAGTGCAGATGGTCTAAAAGAGGGTGTTACACCTTTGGAATACAAAGGTTTACAACTTGGAAAAGTTACAAAAATTTCTATCCATGAAGATTTAAAAAGTGTAAAAGTTAGAATTTTAGTTGATAACGAAGTTGCAAAATATGTAGCAAGTGAAAGTTCTCAATTTTGGATAAAAAAACCAACTGTTTCTTTGACAAAAATATCAGGATTAAATACTTTAATTAGTGGTTATAAAATCGAATTATCACCTAAATTCAAAACCCAAGAAGAGTATAACACTGGAAAATATAAAAATCATTTTGAAGGTTTAGATACTCAACCAAATGATGAGTTTGAAAATGATGGATATTATGTCTCTTTAATTGCAAATGATAAAGATAATGTGGAAATAGGAACTCCAATTTTTTATAATAATTTCCAAATTGGTGAGATTATTGCAAAAGAGTTTATATATGAAAAGGTTTATTTTACGGCATATATTTATGATAAATTTAACTATTTAGTAAATAAAAGTTCTAAGTTTTTTATTAATGAAGCTTTAAAAGTAAGTTATGGAGCAAGTGGATTAAATATTGAATTAGGGTCTTTATATTCAGCTTTAGTTGGTGGAATTACAGTTATTACTCCAAATAAAGAAGATGAAAAAATCATAAAAGATGAGCCATATATCTTATATGCAAAAAAAGATGATTTAAAGAAAAAAGAGTATTTTAATATAAATTTTAATGAAGTAAATGGAATAGAAGAGAACACTCCTATTATCTACAAAGGTATAGAAATAGGTAAAATTACTGAAGTAAAATTAAATAAAGATGCTTTAAATACAAAAGCATTTATATATGAAGAGTATAAATATTTATTAACAGATAAAACTAAATTTTTCGTTGAAGAACCTGTTATTTCACTCGATGGAGTTAAAAATTTAGGGAACATCGTAAAAGGAAATTTTGTATCTTTAGAGTATAACAAAGGTGATTTTAAAGCAGTTTTCACAGCTATAAATAAAAAAGATATTAATAAAAGTAGTTCAAGTATAAAAATAGAACTTTTAAGTGAAAATCTAAATTCAATTAGCACTAAATCAAAGGTTTATTATAAAAATATTGAAATAGGAAAAGTTGATAATTACTCTTTAACACCTGATTTAAAAAATGTAAAAATCTCTATTTCAATAGATGAAAAATATAAAGATTTAATAAACGACAACAACCTTTATTATGACATGAGTTCAAAACTTGTGGAGATGAAAAATCTAAATCTGAATATTAATTATTCAGGAGTTGAACCTATGTTAAATGGTGCAATTGCACTAATTGCTGAGAAAAAAGAGGGCGCAAAACTTTCAAGTAAAGAGTTTAAATTATATAGTTCATTTAAAGATGTTGAAAAATTAAAAAGAGTTTCTAACAATGGTTTTGTAATGGAAGCTGATTTTAACAATGATTTTGAAATAAAACATGATATGGCAATTATGTATAAAAACCAAGAGATAGGTTTTGTAAAAGATGTAAGATTTGATGAAAAAAAATCAAAGGTAATTTTGTTTATTTACAGTGATTTTAAAAAATATATTACAAATAAAAGTAGATTTTATAAAAAAGGTGTTGTAAATTTAAAAGCTAGTTTGAGTGGAGTTTTATTTGAAGTTGATAATTTCTCTTCACTTTTAAATGGTTCAATTAATCTTGATACGGATTCAAATATTCCATTTGAAAAACCACAAATTTTTGCTTCTGAAGATGAGATGAAAAATACAACAAATAGTATAACTATTGTTTTTAATGATGTTGAGGGATTACAAGAAAACTTCTCACAACTAACTTATAAAGGTGTAAATGTTGGGAAAGTTACAAAGGTTAGATTAAATGAAAAACAACAAGTTGAAGTAAAAGCTTTAATCTACAACGACTTTGCCTCTTTTGCAAAAGAGGGCACAGTTTATTATCTAAAAAAACCAAGAATTTCACTTCAAGAAGTTGCAAATGCAGGTTCAACTGTAATGGCTGTAAATATTGGAGTTATTAAAAGTGAAAGTCCAACTGTACAAACAAAATTTGAGGGAATTGAAAGCCAACCATCTGTTGAAACTTCACATTTTGGAACAGTATTTAAAGTTGAAGATATTACAGCTTCTAGCGTAAATGTGGACGCACCTGTTTATTATAAAAATGTTCAAATAGGAAAAGTGAGTAAAATTGATTTAAGTGAAGATGGTTCAAAAGTTGTAGTTGATTGTTTGATTTATGATAAATACAAAAAATTAATTAGAAAAAATTCAGAGTTTTATGACATAAGTGGTTTTGAAATGAAATTCTCTATTTTCTCTGGTTCAAAAGTAGAATCAAATACATTTACAAGTCTTTTAAAAGGTGGATTAGTTGTAGTTACTCCTTATGAATATGGAGAAATCGCAAATCCAAAAGATAAATTTACTTTAGTAAAAACTCTAAGAGAAGATTGGAAAAGTATAAGCCCAAGTATTAAATAATAAAATTCGTAGAAGTATATTTAGTTTGTTTAAAAGAAATAAGATAAAATAAAGCTACTAAAAGAGGATTTTTAATCCTCTTGTTTTAAGGCTGATTTATGTTAGAAAATAAAACAAATAAACAGACGATTTTAGTTGTTGATGACACTCCTGATAATCTTTTTTTGGTTTCAAATTTATTAAAAGATTTATATATTGTAAAAGTCGCAAATAATGGTGAAAAAGCTCTAAAATACCTTTTTGAATCAACGGCTCCTGATTTAATACTACTTGATATTATGATGCCTATTTTAAGTGGGTATGATGTTATAAAAAAAATAAAAGAAGATTCTGTTTTAAAAGATATTCCAGTTATCTTTTTGACCGCAAAAAATAGTATAGAAGATGAAAAAATCGGCTTTGAACTTGGCGCTGCTGATTACATAACAAAACCTATTTCTCCACCTATTTTAAAAGCAAGGGTTAAAACTCAACTTGAAAATAAAGCTGCTTCGGATTTCTTAAAAGATAAAAATCAGTTTTTAGAAGATGAAATAAAAAAAAGAACAAAAGAAGTAGTTGCAATTCAAAATGTTACTATTTTTGCAATGGCATCTTTGGCTGAAACTAGAGATAATGAAACAGGAAATCACATACGAAGAACTAGAACTTATGTGAAAATTTTAGCTTTAAAACTACAAAATCATCCAAAATTCAAAGATTTTTTAACAGATGAAATGATAGATACGCTTTTTAAATCAGCACCTTTACATGATATTGGCAAAATAGGAATTCCAGATTATATACTTCTAAAAAAGGGAAAATTAACTCCCGAAGAGTTTGAAATTATGAAAACTCACACAACTTTAGGTAAACAAGCTATTGAACATGCGGAAAATCAGTTGGGATATGAAGTTTGTTTTTTAAGAATTGCAAAAGAGATTGCATATTTACACCATGAAAAATATGATGGTAGTGGTTACCCTTTAGGATTAAAAGGGGATGAAATACCAATATGTGCAAGACTTATGTGTGTTGCAGATGTTTATGATGCACTTATTAGCAAAAGAGTCTATAAAGATAAAATTGAACATGAAAAAGCAGTTGAAATTATGAAAGAAGGACGAGGAACACACTTTGACCCTGATATTTTAGATGCTTTTTTAGAGTTACAAAAAGAGTTTGAAGATATTGCAAAAAGTTTTATTGATATTTATCCAAAGGTAGAAGAATGAAAAATATAATTTTAATACTGCTTTTTTTACCTCTTTTTTTAAGTGCAAATTTTCAAGATAAATTAACAATAGAAGAGAAAAATTGGCTAAATAATCAAAAAATAATAACAATTGGAGCTATGGATAATTGGGCTCCTATTAATTTTGTGGATTATAATAATGAAGCTAGTGGAATTGGTGCTTCAATAGTTGAGATATTAAATCAGAAATTAAATAGTAAATTACAAATTACTTCAGGAAGCTGGAATACGATTTATGAAAAAACAAAAAATGGTGAATTAAACGCTATTTTAGACATAACTCCAAAAAAAGAGAGAGAAGAGTTTTTTTATTTTACAGAACCATATTTACAAATCCCCCATGTTATTGTTTCAAAAAAAGAGCAAAAAGCTTTTTCTAGTTTAAATGATTTAAATGGAAAAATAGTTGCTTTAGAAGAAAATATTGGAACAATTATTGACTTACAAAAAAACTATCCAAATATAACTATTAAAACATTTCAAAATACAACTTTATCTTTAGATGCAGTTTCACGAGGTTTGGCAGATGCTTATATCGGGAATAGGGCAGTTGTTTCTTATAAAATCAAGGAAGAACTTTTAGATAATTTAAAAATAGATGCAATTGATTCAAGTAGAAAACCATCTATTTTAACCCTTGGTGTTTCAAAAAATTATCCAATTCTATTTTCAATCTTACAAAAAGCTATGGGTGAAATTACTATTCAAGAGTGGGATAATATAAAAACAAGATGGGAAGGTAAAGTTTCAGAAGATGATAAAAATATAAATTTATCAAAAGAAGAAAAAGAGTGGTTAAAACAAAATCCTATTATAAAATATGCAGGTGATCCACATTATATGCCATTTGAATCATTTGATGAAAATGGAAATTATATAGGAATAGTAGCTGAACATTTAAATCTTATAGAGCAAAATTTAGGTATAAAATTTGAAAAAATAAAAACAAATACTTGGAGTGAAACTTTAGAAAAAGTAAAAGAATCTAAAGTTGATATGTTTTCAAACTATATGAATATTAAAGAGTTCCAAGATACTCATATTTCCGTTCCTATGCAGTTAAAAAGTCCGATTGTTGTAGTTGGAAGAAAAGATAAACATAAAGATTTTATAGTTTCTCTTTCTCAGTTAAAGGATGAAAAAATAGCTGTAATAAAGGATTATTTTTATTTAGAAGAAATTTATAAACAATATCCTAATTTAAATTACATAGAAGTTGAAAACGCAACTATTGCATTAAATGGAGTATCTGCTGGAGCTTTTGATGTAGCCCTTTGTTCTTTACCAGTTGCTTCGTATACAATTTCATCTTTGAGTCTTAAAAATATAGAGATAATAGGGAAAACTGATACTTATATGCAGTTAGGTTTTTCCGTTAAAAAAGATTATGAGATTTTTGCAAGAATTTTGGAAAAAGTGTTAATAAATCACTCTTCAACAGAAGTGTATGAGATTATGCAACAATGGGAAAAAGTTACTAAAAAATCACAAATAGATTCGGTTATGTTATTTCAAATCTCTATTTTTGTACTTTTAGGATTGGCTCTTTTATTATTTTGGAATTATCAACTCAAAAAACAAGTTGCAAAAAAAACCCATGAACTCTCTAAACTTCTTAGATTTTTTGATGAAAATGTTATTGCTTCAAGAACAGATTTACAAGGAAATATAACTTATGTAAGTGATGCTTTCTGTAAAGTTAGTGGAAATACAAGAGAGTTTATGATGGGTAAAAATCATAGAATTGGAAAACATCCTGATAATGATCCAGAGATTTTCAAACAAATGTGGGAAACTATAACAAAAGGAAAAGTTTGGAAAGGCAGAGTAAAAAATAGGAAAAAAGATGGCGGATATTACTGGGTTGATAGTGTAATTGAACAAGAGTATGATTTTGATGGAAAAGTTGTTGGATATATCTCTTTAAGACATGATGTAACTGCTACTGTTGAACTGGAAAAATTAAGTGCAAATCTTGAAAATATAGTAAAAGAAAGAACGGCTGAACTTTTTGAGATGAACCAAAAACAAAAAGCGATTTTTGATACGGCAAGTATAGGAATAATTTTATTAAAAAATAGAGTTATTCAAGAAATGAATAATAAAATTTGTATGATTTTTGGATATGAATATGATGAATTAATAAATTCTTCAACAAGAATTTTTTATGAAAAAGATAAAGATTATGAGAGTGTGCAAAAACAATATGAGATTATTCAAAGTGGTGAAATAGCAACATGGGAACAACTTTTTATAAAAAAAGATAGCAATTCTTTTTGGGCTAGAGTAACTATGCAAGCTATTGATTTTACTGATTTAGAAAAAGGTTTAGTTGCTACAATCGAGGATATTACACTTGAAAGACAGGCTTTAGAAGATATTAAAAAAGCAAAACTATTAGCAGAAGAATCAACAAAATCAAAAAGTGAATTTTTAGCAAATATGAGCCATGAAATTAGAACTCCAATGAATGCAATAATTGGAATGGCATACCTTACTTTACAAACAAATTTGGATGAACAACAAAAAAATTATATTCAAAAAATCGATACAGCTTCGAAAAATTTATTGGGAATTATAAATGATATTTTAGACTTTTCAAAAATAGAAGCAGGAAAAATGACAATTGAAAAAATTGATTTTTCTTTGGATGATATTTTGGCAAATCTTTCTAGTTTATTTATGTTTCAAATTGAAGAAAAAGGACTTGAATTACTCTTTGATGTGGATATAAATGTTCCTTTAGCTTTAAGGGGAGACTCTTTAAGATTAAACCAAATTTTGACAAATCTTTTAAGTAATGCCGTTAAATTTACACCAAAAGGTGAAATTATAATTTCAATTAAACTACTTTCAAAAGATGAACAAAGTGCTGAAATTAGATTTGATGTAAAAGATACAGGAATTGGTATTTCTAAAGAACATATGGAAAAACTGTTCGCATCGTTTTCACAAGCTGATAGTTCAACAACTAGAAAATATGGAGGTTCAGGATTAGGACTTGCTATTTGTAAACAAATTATTGAATTAATGGGTGGAACTGTTGGACTTGAAAGTACTCCTGATGTTGGAAGTGATTTTTATTTTACTATTAAATTTGAATTACAAAATGTACAAAGAAATCTTTTAGAATCAAACAATAATGTTAATAATCTAAAAATATTGGTAGTTGATGATAATGCAAGTTCAAGAGAGATTTTAGAAAATATTATTAAATCTTTAAGGTTTGAAGTGAAAGCTTTATGCTGTGGTAAAGAAGCCATAATTGAGTTAGAAAAAGCAAATGAAGAAAATTCTCCTTATACTTTAGTTTTAATAGATTGGATGATGCCTGAAATGGATGGTATAGAAACAATCAAAAGAATAAATGAAAATAAAGGAATTGAAAAAACACCAACTTTTATTATGGTTACAGCTTATAATAAAGATGAGTTAATGCAAAAAGCAAAAGATGCAAAAGTATTTGGTTTTCTAGAAAAACCTGTAAGTCCCTCAACTCTATATGATACGATTTTAAAAGCGTTTGGAAAAAATATAATAATAAACGCAAATGAAAATATAAGAAGTAATAATTTCTTAGATATAAAAAAATTGATACAAGGTGCAAAAATTCTTTTAGTTGAAGATAATGTTCAAAATCAAGAGATAGCAACGGAGTTTTTACAAAAAGCAAATATAAGTACAAAAATTGCAAACAATGGAAAAGAAGCTATTGAAATATTAGAAAATGAAGAGTTTGATGGTGTTTTAATGGATTGCCAAATGCCTATTTTAGATGGATATGAAGCCACAAAACAAATTAGAAAAAACGAAAAATTCAAAGATTTACCAATTCTTGCAATGACTGCAAATGCAATGCAAGGTGATAAAGAAAAATGTATAAATTCAGGAATGAATGACTACATTGCAAAACCTTTAGATTTTAGTAAGTTTTATGAGACTTTAGTTAAATGGATAAAACCAAAAAATAAAGTTGTTTTTGAAGAACAAAATGAAGAGATAAATGAAGTTGATGTTAAAACTATGCAAATTGATGGAATTAATATTTCCCAAGCTTTAAGTAGAATGGCTGGAAATCAAAAACTATTTTTAAATCAATTAAAAAGATTTGTAAAATCACAAAATAATTTTGAAGAAAAAATATTAATTCATGTAAAAAATAGTGACTTAGAATCAGCAATCAGAGAAGCTCATACCTTAAAAGGTCTTTGTGGAAATATTGGGGCTGATTTATTGTTTGAAAAAGCAAAAGAGTTGGAATTTCATCTAAAAGAAAATGGTTTTGATGACAAATATGGTGACTTAATAAAAGTAATAAAAACTGATTTAGAGCTTTTAATTAATAATATAAAAAGAGCTATAACAGCTTTTTTACCAAATGAAATAAATGATAAAAGCGCTTTAAATAAAGAAAAAATCGAAGAGCTTTTTGAACAATTAGAAGGGTTATTAAAAGAGTTGGATTCAGATGCTTTAATAAAAGCAAATGAGTTACAAGTTGAAATAGAAAAACTAGCTTATTTTAATGAACTTGACAACTTTATAAACTATGTAAATGATTTTGATTTTGATAAGGCAAATGAATATTTAAAACTTTTAAAAGAGAAAGTTTTAGAAAAAATAAGGGATTAAACCCTTATTTTAGATACTCATTTCTTTGATAAATTTCTCTTTATCTTCTTTAAAAGCTAAAATACAACTCTGACAAATACAAGCTTTCATCTGTAATTCTTGGGGAATTAAAGCCCTTAAATCCTTTGGAACACCAATATTATTACACCAACAATTATTGTTTGGTATATGTGCTTCACATAAATTTTCTTTTTTACAAAAAGGGCAAACTTTTGGGTTTATCAAAGAGCTACATTTACTCATTTTATATAATTACTTTTTTTATCAATTGTATCTAACTCTTGCCCAATCTCTTGGTATCTTTTGAAATAATATTTTACAAATGAGTTTATAGTTTCATCATTTGGCATAAAATATTTTTCAGTTTTTGTTGCATAGTTGTTTAAAAACTTCGTTGCATCAAGTTTATCTAAATAGTGTTTTGCTAAAGCTGTGTAGTTTGTAATATACCAAGCTTTTAAGGCTTCAAATTTTGCATCACTTATATCTATATTTAGTTTTTTATTTTCATTATCCCAAGATAAAACGCCACTTTCAAAAAGCCCACTTAAATGAATTAAGCCTTCACAATAATAAGGTTGAACTTCATCAACTTCCATCCAACCAATAAGTCCAACACTTCTTTTTACAAGGTCAATTAAAACTTGCTCTTTTAGGTGTAGTTCATCTGTATCAACATCTAATAAATAAGAGATTAAACCACCAGTTGTTGCTTTGAACTCTTCTATATTTTTGAAGTTTCCAGTTTTATTCATAACTGATTCTGTTTCATCATCACACCACAAAATATGTCCATATTCATGCCCAACAGTGCTAATGTCATAAACTTGATGCCAAGATGTTGTTTCATTAAATAAGAACATTCTATCTCTTGTAAGTAATTCTTGTCCGAAAATTTCCCTTGAAAGTTTTAAAAATGGTTTAGCTCTACTTGTTTGTAAAATCTCATCAGAAAATGCAAAGATTTTTTTACCTTCTTCTAAAGATACAACTTCATCATTTGGTACAACTTGTGCTGAAAAAAGTCCATTGAGCTCTGCTCCAAAAAATAGAGCTGGTCGTCCCACATAAAGTTGAACTTTATCAAGTGATTTAAAAGAAAAATCATAGATTTTTTTATACTCTTTACTTTTTGCATTTGCTTCAAAACTTGAATAGATTTTTGCAAATGCTGATTTGATTTTATTTACCCTATGGTCATTTTGTGCAAATTTTGGATTTGTAAGTCTAATATCCCATTCAAGAGCAACAGCTTTTCTAAAGTGGTCTTCGTAGTATTCAAGTGGGTGTCCAATTTGAATTGGAGTTTTTATTTTCATCCAAGCTCTATCCACATCTGCCCATTTTGAAACTAACTCATCTGTTCTATCTTCACTAAAGGCTTTGATAAGTGCTTGAATATATAAAACATAATCCCATTTTTGATTATAGATTTCATCTTCAAGTTCGATTAGTTTGTCTGCAAATTCTTCTAAAGCATCAACAACTTCTGTTGTCTCTTTTTTGAAAGCTTTTATATAAGCTTGAGATTTGTATTTGTCACCATCTTTAACTAAAGCAGAATAACATCTATCAGCAGTAATTCCACCATGTCCTAAATCAAAAAGTTTTTCATCTTCAAGATATTTCATAATTTTTGCTTCATCACCATCAAACTTAGCAACTAACTCTTTATTTATTCCATTTATAATATGAGCTGTCCATGAAGTTTGCCATGCACTCATTTGAAGTCCTACATTATAAACTCCAATAAATACTTCCCTATAAAATGGAGTTAATAACTTGTTTTCAACGATAAAATCAATAAATTTTGTATGAATTTCATGCCAATACTCTTTTACAAATTGGTATGCTTTTTCTTGCAATTCTATAATCTCTTTTTCATTTTTCTCAAGTTTTTTTAGAACTTGAACCAAAGAATCATCCCTTAAATTCACAAGTCTTGTAACAAGTGCAAATCTTAAATCACTGTTCATTTGCAAAGCTAATTTTTTTGCAAAATCATCAATAAGTGTTAGTTTATCAAACTCTTCATTTTCTAAGAATTTTATCAGTTCATTTGTTTTTGTTTTTTGTTCATTTAAAAAATCATATATCTTTTGTAAGTCGTTTAAAAATTGCTCTTTATTCATTTTTTAATCCTTCATTTTAAAAGCAGAGTTTATCTTTTTTGAACTTTTTTTTAGTTAAATTAGCACTCAATACAAAAAAGTGCTAATTTTAAGAAAAACTTTAGCTTCCTTTTATAAAGTTGTGATAAAATTCTCTTCTAAAATTAAATAAATTATAGGAGAAATTAGAAATGGCAAAACATCAATTTCAGACAGAAGTAGGACAATTATTACATTTAATGACACACTCTTTATATTCAAATAAAGAGATTTTTATAAGAGAGCTTGTATCAAATTCAAGTGATGCAATCGATAAATTAAACTATTTAAGATTAACAGATGAAAATCTAAAAGACAAATTCGCAGATTGGAAAGGTGAGATTAATATCTCTTTTGATGAAGCTGATAAATCTTTAACAATTTCTGATAATGGTATTGGTATGAATGAAGCTGATTTAATAGCTTCAATTGGAACAATCGCAAAATCAGGAACAAAATCATTTGTTGAAAATTTAACTGGTGATGCAAAAAAAGATTCAAACTTAATCGGTCAATTTGGGGTTGGTTTTTATTCAGTATTTATGGTAGCAAACAAAGTAGATGTTATTACTAAAAAAGCTGGTGAAGAGACTGCTTATAAATGGACAAGTGATGGAACAGGTGAGTTTGATTTAACAACTGCAATTAAAGAGTCAAATGGAACTGTTATTTACATCAAACTAAAAGATGAAGAAGCAAGTGAGTTCGCATCTAAACACAGAATCCAAAATATCGTTGGAAAATATTCAAATCATATTGCTTATCCAATTTTCTTAAATTACAATGAAGAAGTTACTGAAACTTTAAGTGAAGAAGACAAAAAAGCTGGAAAAGAACCAGCAAAAACAACTGAGAGAAAACATGAAAAAATCAATGAAGCAACAGCTTTATGGATGCAACCAAAAGCAAAATTAAAAGAAGAAGATTATAATCAATTTTATAAATCAATTTCTCATGATTCATCTGAGCCAATGCTTACAATTCATACAAAAACAGAGGGTGTAAACGAATATACAACACTTTTCTACATCCCAAAAACTGCACCAATGGATATGTATAGAGCAGATTTCCAAAGTGGAGTTAAACTGTATGTTAAAAGAGTGTTTATCACTGATGATGAAAAAGAGTTATTACCAACTTATTTAAGATTTGTAAGAGGGATTATTGACTCTGAAGATTTACCTTTAAATGTTTCAAGAGAAATTTTACAAGAAAATAGAATCCTTGCAAATATCAAACAAGGAAGTGTTAAAAAAATCCTTGCTGAAATCAAAAAATTATCAAAAGATGAAGAAAAATACGCTGAGTTTGTAGCTCAATATATTAGACCTTTAAAAGAGGGTGTATATCAAGATTATACAAATAAAGAAGCTATTTTAGAGTTATTAAGATATAAATCATCAAAAACTGAAGCTGGAAAAATGACTTCATTAGAAGCGTATAAAGAAAGAGCTGATAGTGAACAAAAAGCAATTTTCTATATCGTTGGTGATAATGAAAAAATCTTAAGAAGTTCTCCATTATTAGAGTCTTATAACAAAAATAATATCGAAGTTTTAATTTTAGATGATAAAGAAATCGATGAAATTATCACTCCTGCAATTGGTGCTTATAAAGAATGGGAATTCAAAGATATTACAGCTTGTGAACCTCCAAAAGTAGAACAAACTGAAGAAGAGAAAAAAGAAGTTGAAGAAAAATTCCAAGACATCACTAAAAAAATCAAAGATAAATTAGGTGATGCAGTTAAAGATGTAAAAGTTACAAATAGACTTTCTGAGTCTCCATCATGCGTAGTAAAAGATGCAGCAGATGCTCAAATGGCAGCAATGGCACATCTGTTCAGACAAATGGGACAATCAATGCCAGAATCAGCTCCAATCCTAGAAATCAACCCAGAACATGAAATAGTAAAAAAACTAAACGGTTGCCCTGATGAATCAACAATCGAAGATGTATCTTGGATTTTATTAGACCAAGCAAAACTAAGTGAAGGTATGGAAATCACTGATACGGTTGCGTTTGCGAAAAGACTTTCAAGAATTACTGCTAAAGCTTTATAAAATAAAAGAACTATTTGCACGCATCTTCGGCGTTGCAAATAGTTTTTTTAAAGGTATAAAATGGGTTATGGTAAAAAAAGAAATGAATTATGTTGGTGTAATAGTGGGTTAAAATATAAAAGTTGTCATCTTAAAAAAGAAACTCAACAAGAAATACAATCTTACGAAATTCACAATAATTTTAAAAACAGTCTTAAATTTAAAACTTGTAAAGTTCCACAAGAGTTAAAAAATGAATGTTCAATCTCAATAGTCCACGCTCATACAATATCAAAAAGTTCAAATTTAAAGCATATCTGTTCTTCTGATGGTAAAGTTTATGCTATGAATATAGATATGTTATCAATCAAAGAACAATCAAATCCAATTTCCTTAACGTTACAACATATTAATCAAGTTTCAGCTTTTTATATTTTTTGTCAAACTCATGATAAAAAATTATTCGCACCTTTAGAAGATAAGAAATTTATTTTTTCAAATGAACAAATTTTTTTATTAGCATATAGAATAATTGCAAAAGCTGTGTATTTGAAAGAACAACAAATTGAATTGCAAAAATTATCAAAAGATTATGACCGAGGAATAACAAGTCAATTTCAAAAAGAATATTTACAGTTTATATCTCATAGCTTTTCAGATAAATATTCTCAATTAAATGATATTAGTTTTATAAAAAATAAGTTTGATAAAGACTTACTAAAAAAAGATTTTGATTCGATTAAATTTTATTGTTTAATATTTGACAAAATCCCTGAGGTTATGAGTGCAGGAGCATTTATTCCAGATATTAATTTTGAAGGAAAAATATTAATTGATTATGTAAATAATTATAACAAAGAATATAATGCTATTTTAACATCAATAATAAAAATTAATGATAATCAAGGTGCAATAATATTTTCTTGGAATAACAATATTGAATCAAGTGAATGTGAGAATTTTATAGATAGTTTAAATAATCTAAATAATAAAGATAAAATTAAAGCTATAACATGTTGGTTATTTAAAAGAAATAATGAAAATATTTGTTTATCTCCTACTTGGTATGAAAATCTAGTAGATGAAAAAAAAGAATTAATTCAGACATGTTATATTCATAATAAGCATTTAGATTATCAAGATGAAGATATAGAAGAATTGTTAAAACAGGATATAAGTTTAATTCCAGATTTCTTTAAAAATTTGGACAAAAGGACTCAAAAAGAAATATTACAAAATTTACCTATCGCAGATGATGATATAAGCGCTTTTGATAAATTTGATTTATTTGATTGGAATATTATAGAAATAAAAACAAATTTAGAATTATGAATATGTTATAATCAAGAATTAAAGGCACAAAAAATGGAAAAAGAATTATTAAATAAAATCAAAATAGAAAAAGAAAAACTTTTAGAAGATGGTTTCAAAATCATTGGGGTATTTGGCTCTTACGCTAAAAACACTCAAACAAAAGATAGTGATATTGATTTATTATATGATATAGAACCTACTTTTATTCAAAAATATTCTGGTTTTGAAGCCTTTTCAAAACTTAGTGAAATAAAAGAAACTTTACAAAAAGCCCTTAATACAAAAGTTGATATTGCTTCTATTGATAACAATAGTAAGACTTTTAAAAAATATGCTTTAAAAGATATAATTTATATTTAATTTTGAAAGACAAAAATGCCTCTAAAAATAAGAAACGCAACCCCAAAAGACTCTCAAACAATCTTCAATTTCATAATGGAACTAGCTATTTATGAAAAAGCACCAAGTGAAGTTAAAACAACTGTAAGTGAAATAGAAAAATCACTTTTTTCTCCAAATGCAACGGCAAAAGCTTTGATTTGTGAAGAAGATGGAATTGCTATTGGTTTTGCTGTTTATTTTTACAACTACTCAACTTGGCTTGGTAAAAAAGGTATTTATCTTGAGGATTTATATGTTAGTGAAACAAAAAGAAAAAGAGGTGCTGGAAAAGCTCTTTTAAAATATCTAGCACAAAAAGCTCTTGAAGAAAATTGTGGGCGATTTGAATGGTCTTGTTTGGATTGGAATACTCCATCAAGGGAATTTTATGAGAGTTTTGGAGCAGTGGCTAAAACTGAATGGATTGGTTATAGACTTGAGGGTGTTTCTTTAGAAAAATTTGCAAATAATTAGTATAATCTCAAATATTACATAATTACTTTACAATTAAAGAGTACACTAAAATCTATCTTAATAAAAGGGTTTTAAATGGGTATGATTATTGATGCTTTTAATTCATTTTTCAAAACAATCAAAAAACTTTCAAGACCTTGTTTTAGTCTTGAAGAGAATGAATTAAAATTTAAAATTGACCTTGATACTTTTTATAAATTCCCAATTTTAAATATGGAAACAAAAACTAGATATGACTCTTATATCCTTGACGCTTATACTTTAAAAGCTGATAATTTACATATTGAATATATTCATACAGATAATGATGTCTCTTGGAATGGACAAGCTTTGTCTTTTTTCAAAGATTTACTAAAAGAGAGTATAAAAGCAAAATCTTTTGATTTACTGGAAAAAAAAGAGTTTGGGCATTATGAATTTTTGGTTTACAAAATAGATGATTATTTTATTTTAAATATTATTTATATTTATGAAGTAAATAAAGAGGTTTTTATTGTAGATACAAAAGGTGAGCTTTATGAAAATTTATTGAAAAATTTTGATAAAACTTATGAATATAAATTTGAAAAAAGACCTATGGATTTTAGAAAATTAAATTTTAGTTTAGTAAAAAACAATGCCATGAAAAGCTATTTTGCTCTTCATAGCGGAGATTAAAACAAGTTTTTATTTTCCAAAAACTTGTTTTAATAATGAACTTGTTTGTGCCACTGGATTTGTTCTAATTTCTGCTTCTTTTTGTGCAATCATTGTAAATAATCCCTCAATAGCTTTTGAAGTTACGAACTCATCTAAACTCTCATTTGAACTTCCTGGGATATATGAATCAACACCAAAACTTTTTGCCATTCCCATTACACCACTATTTTGAGTTAAGCCACCTGTACTTGATTTAAATACATTATTAACACTATCATAATAACCAGCTACTTGGTTCTCTTTCATAGTTTCTTGAATAATTGGTGCTATTGATTTTTTCAAAGATTCAGTTGTATTTGCTTTGAAATATTCTGTTGCTGCATTATTTCCACCAGATAGAATTTTTTGAGCATCAGTTAAACTCATTTTATCAATAGCAGAGATGAAAATTTCAGCTGTTTTTGGAGCTGCTTTTGAAGCTGCGCTATTCATTGAGTTTATTAAATCATCAGCCATTTTATCGCCACCAGCTTTTCTAATTAAACCTTCAGCACTTGAAAGATTATTTGGAAGAGGAATTCTTACAGCTTTATTGTTTAAATAACCATTATTAGCTCCAAGTTGAGTTGTTGCATATTTTACTCCTGTTTTTAAAGCCTCTTTTAGTCCATTTGAAACAGTTGCATTATCAAGATTATTATTTGTAGTAGTTTGTGTTGAGCCATTGTTTATTTGTTGAGTAGTTTCAAGTACACTTTTTGAGATACTTCCTAAATCCAAAGCAAATGTAAGAGCTGAACTAAAAAGTAATGATGAAACGATAAGTGATTTTTTCATAATTTTTCCTAAT
>JAQUIV010000153.1 GCA_028681275.1 Aliarcobacter sp. | reverse complement strand
CTAAAGCACCTCTTACGATGTGGTATTTAACCCCAGGTAAATCCTTAACTCTTCCCCCTCTTACTAAAACAATTGAGTGTTCTTGTAAGTTGTGACCTTCTCCACCGATATATGAAATAACTTCAAATCCAGTAGTTAATCTAACTTTTGCAACTTTTCTTAAAGCCGAGTTAGGTTTTTTAGGTGTAGTTGTATATACTCTTGTACATACTCCTCTTCTTTGTGGGCATTCTTTTAATGCTGGCGATTTAGATTTTTTTATAACCTTTTTTCGCTCATTTCTTACAAGCTGATTGATTGTAGGCATTTCTTTCCTTTATATAAATTGGTTTGAGTAATTAAAGCTTTACTCATGCTTCTCGTGCAGATTAACATTTAGTTAAAACGATACTCCCATTCTAGGAAACTTAAATTTTTTGAGTTTTCTAAAAAAGTGTGCGATTATACTGAATTTTTACTTAGGAATTTCTTTATACTAGAATTTCTTGTACACGACCAACTTGACCGTCCATTAATCTTACTTTTATTCCATGAGGATGAGTAGGTGAATTTGTGAGTATATCTTTTACAATACCAGAAGTTAGTTTCCCACTTCTTTGGTCTTGTTTTAAAACAATATTTACTTTTAAACCTTGTTTTATATTAAATCTTTTTCTAGCATCCATTAATTTTCTTCTGTTCCATAATTTAGAACATCTTTTGCAAAATCAATGTGATAAAAAAATACTAGTTTATAGAATAAATCTACTTTTGTTTTTTTCTCTACACTTGTATCTAAAATAGGAAAAGAGAATATTTTTGGTTCTTCTACTTTTTTTGGTGTTACTGTAATTACAAGAGGTTTTAATGTTCTCATCATATTCATTGTCTCTTTGTAATCTTTAGGTGTTAGTCCATTTAACATATCACCATCTTTTTCTTCTTTTCTCATTGCAGTGAACAGAAGATTAGTACTCTCTTTAAAAATTTGTTTATTCCAATTTAATTTACCTTTTGAAAAGTGGAATACACAACTTTTATTTAATAAAGCATGTGGTTTTTCTTTTTTTATATCTTCTATCATTTGAAGAAAAAAATTAACTCCACCTAAATTTGTAGCAAGTTCTATTGCTTTATTGTGTAATTGTTTTTTTTGCTCTTCATCTAACTGATTAAAATTCATAGTTCTCCGATTATTTTACTTTTTGCAAGTATATCAAAATAATCATTGACTACTTACCTTCAAACTCTTTTTCATTTGTATGTTCTACAACTTTTTCTGCTATATCACTTACTTCACGTGCTACTTTATTTGCTTCTGAAGCTGATGCTGCATTTTGTTGTGTTACATGATCCAAATTATTAACCGTATCGTTTATTTGCTCCATAGCACTAAATTGCTCTTTTGATGATGTTGATACTTCTTTTATTAATGATAAAGTATTGTGAATATTATTATTTAATTTTTCATAACCTTGTATCATTTCATTTGAAATATTTTTCCCCTCATTTGCTTTATTTGTAGCATTTATTACTAAATCTTTTATCTCACGAGCTGCTTCTGCACTTCTACTTGCTAGGTTTCGCACTTCTGCTGCAACAACAGCAAATCCTTTTCCAGCTTCTCCTGCTGTTGCTGCTTCAACGGCTGCATTTAGTGAAAGAATATTTGTTTGGAAAGCGATTTGGTCAATTATTGTAATTGAATCTGCAATTGCATTTGTTTGTGTATTTATTTCATCCATTGATAAAGCTGTTCTTGAAGCCAAATCTTGTCCAATTGCCACAGAACTAGAAACTTCATTTGCATAACTTGTCATTTTTACAATATTTTGAGAACTATTTTGCATATTTGCTGTAATTTGTTCAATTGCGGCTGCTGTTTCTTCTAGTGAGGCTGCTTGCATATTTGCAGAAGCTGTTAATTTTTCAACATTTGAAGATAAATTTTCTGCATTTGAAGATAAAATCAATCCCATCTCTTTATTTTCAACTAACATTGAAGTAATTGCAATTCCTAAATTATTAACATCATTACATAAAGCTTTTAAATCTCCATCTAAATTTGAAATATCAATTTTTGCTCGATAATCATAATTTGTATATAAAGATAAAATATTCATAGCTTTTTTGATATTTGATTCTGTTGCTTCTAACATTTGATTTATTACATCTTTTAATTCACTTAACGAAGGATTTGTTGTATTTCCTTCAATTCTTGCATTTAAATGCCCTTTTTTTGCCTCATTTGCGCATTTTATAGCACTTTCAACAACTACTCTATCTTTTTGAATAGAATCTTTTGCATTTAAAATATTTCTATTTACCTCTTTTGCCATAATTCCCAATTCATCACTTGAATCTATATCAATTAGTTTTGACTCTTTTGTTTCTTGATTTAAATATCTAAAAAACTCTAATAATCCATTTTGAAATTTTTGTAAAGGCTCTTTTATTGAACTTGTAATTGCAAGAATTACAAAAGATAAAACTACAAGAACAACAATTACAAGAGAATATAAAGTATATAAAGTTGAATCAATTTTTTCTAGTGCATTTGTATAACTAGATTTATTTTGTGCATCAGCTGTTTTATTTATTGCATTTAATTTTTCATTTATTTTTAAAAATACCTCATCAGTAACTGATAACATTGGCGTTGCCATTCCA
>JAQUIV010000152.1 GCA_028681275.1 Aliarcobacter sp. | reverse complement strand
TTTAGAAGATGTGATGAACTTATTATTTTACCACTTTGGACAATTCCAGGTGAGAAAAAAATTGATATAGATTTTGAAAAAGAGTTTGCTTCTTATAATCCAATTTTTGCAGATAAAATTATTTCAAGTGCTGGTAAAATTGAGCTTATAAAAGATGAAAAAATCATCAAAACATATGACTCTGGGATATTTTTAGGTGTTGGTGCTGGAGATATTACTTATCAATTAAGACACAAATAAAAAAAGAGATAAAATGGATTAGTTTATATAAACTCTTCCATTTTCAACTCTTATTTTTCCTTCTAATTCATATTCAAATATTTTATTTGAATATTTGGAAAAAGCTTCTTCATAAATAGGATTAGAAGAACAAAATTCTATTATTTCATCTTTTGTTTTTTCTATTTTTTTACCACATATATTTTCTATAAATTCATCAATATCATAAATAACTTCTATTAAACCTTTTTTTATAAGTTCTTGAGTTCCTAAACTTTCATTTATTCTGTGCGGTAGGGTATAGACTTTTTTGCCCATTTTTAGGGCATAATTTACAGAAGTTAAAGAACCAGAACCTAAATCAGCTTCAGTTACAATCAAAAACTCACTTAATGCAACTACTATTTCATTTCTATGTACAAAGGTATAGTTTCGTGCTTTCTCTTTTTCTTTGTAGGCTGAAAGAATTAAACCATTTTTTTCAATATCAATAATAAGATTTTTATTTACACTAGGATATCGAATATCTAAACCATTAGCAACAACTGCAATAGTATTATTTGATTTTGCACCTTGGTGAGTAATAGCATCAACACCCATTGCAGCTCCACTTATTATACAAATTTTGGCATCTGATAATTTAGAAGCCAATTTATAAGTAAACTCTTTTGTATATGAATTTGGTCTTCTTGTTCCAATTATTGAAACCTTTTTTCTTTTTAAAAGTTCAAGATTTCCAATATAAAAAAGTTCTTCGGGATATTTTTTCATTGATGTTAATTCATCAATTAGAAAGTCTATTTTTGAAATCATAAAGGCTCTTTAATAATAAATTAAATTATTATAGCCTATTTATGGAAGATATGGTAATTGATTTATAAAAATTGGTTCAACATCTTTGAACAAGCTTTTAGAGTCCCGTAAAACTTGAAGAGTTACTTCATGCGGATGTCCAATAGCCAGTGAATAACCTTGTTTTTTTGCCAGTTCAATAGCTTCTTTTAACTGTTTTTGCACATAAGAATAATTTTGTTGATTGTCTATAAATGTATTTCTTACAATATAAGGCATATCATATTTTTTTGCATATTTTTTAACTACCGATTTAGGGCTTGTTCTACTATCTACAAATATAAAATTATATTTTTTTAATGCTCTAAATAATTTATCAACAGCTTCATCATTTTCTGTAAATACTGAACCTGTATGATTATTTGTATAAGTAGCATTTGGATACCACTCTCTTAGTTGTTTAACTCTTTTTTCTATTGTTTCATAAGAATCAGTAATTTTTAGGGTATTAACCTCTTCCCCTCTAAATGAACTAGAGGCTTGCATAGGAAAATGTATCATATGAAAAGATAAGTTTTGTGCAATTTTAGCTGAGTTTGGATGGGTACTTGTTGGTGGTAAAAAAGCCATATTTATTTTATAACCCATACTCAAAATTTTATCTTTTTGAGCTTGAGTAGTTACATCATCAACTAATATGGCAATTTTTGGTTTACTTTTTTTATCATAAGTAAAAGTATCTTTAGTTGTAATTATACTTTTTTCATCTATTTTTTCTTTTGTTTTAACTGGCTCTTTTTCCTCTTTTTTTGTTGTTGGAGGAGTCTCTTTGTTTTTGTCTGCTAATTTTTCTTTTTGTTTATTCTCTTTTATCTCTTCAACTTTTTTTTGAATAGCTTCATTTATAGAATCTTCATTTTCTATTTTGTCTACAATTACTTTTTCAAGCTCTTTTGTATACTCTTCAAATTTATGTTCTTCTGCGACATTAAATTTTTCTTCAAAAAAATCTTCAGGTTTTTGTTCTTTGAAATCTTTTATCTCATTTATTTTTGGGATAGTAGCAACTTCTTTTTTGGGTTCTTCAGTTTTTTCAATATTAGGGTTTATTTCTACTGGAATATCTTTAATTGAATCTCTATTTTTCATTGTAAAATAACTAGCTAGTGATGCTAAAAATGCAATTAAAAATATTATTATAAAAATATGTATTAATTTTTTATTTGGCGAAGATTTTGATTTTTTTGATTTTTTGCGTGATTTTTTCTGATTCATATAAGAAGTTTCATTTAAGGAAGAAAATCTTCCTTAAATTAATTAGTTTTTGTCTTTATTAACGATTTTGTTAGATGAAATCCAAGGCATCATTTCTCTTAATTTAACACCTGTTTGCTCAATTAATGAAGCTCTAGCATTTGCTCTTTCAGCGTTCATTCTTGGGTATCCAGCTTGACCTTCTAAGATGAAATCTTTTGCAAATCTACCATCTTGAATCTCTTTTAAGATTTCTTTCATAGCAGCTTTTGATTCAGCATTGATAACTCTTTTACCAGATACATAATCTCCATACTCAGCAGTATTAGAAATTGAATATCTCATATCAGCAATTCCACCTTCGAACATTAAGTCAACGATTAATTTTAATTCGTGTAAAC
>JAQUIV010000058.1 GCA_028681275.1 Aliarcobacter sp. | reverse complement strand
AGAATCAGATAAATTATTTATAAAAACAATCACCATTATTAGTATGAATAAAGCTATTAAACTTAAAATTATTTTTTTCATTTTATTTTCCCTAAAATTTTTAATGGCGCAATTATACAACTTTTTTTATATATTAATTTGAAATTTGAGTATTAAAAGTAGAGGGGAATAAAAGAGAGAGTTTTAAAAACTCTCCCATTCATCATCTTTAACATTTGAAGTTATAGTTTTTTTGACTTCTTGTTTTTGCTCAATTTTAGCTTCAACTTTTTTGGGCTGTGGTTTTGAAATTATAGTTTGTGGTTGAACAATTTCTTTTTCATGTTTTTTTACTTTAACATTATGTTTTCCCTCAAACTCTTTTTCATCAGCATCCGTAACAATTGTTAAAGCAATACTTTGTGTTTGATTTGCTATCTCTTTAGTTTGAGCTGCAACCATGGCATTTGCTTGAGTTTGTTGGTCTAAAGAATTAATTGCGTTGTTAATTTGTTCTATTCCTTGTTGTTGCTCTTTTATTACAACTTCTACACTTTTTATTAATTGCATAGTTTTAGAGATATTTTCAGTTAATCCACCATATCCCAAAATCATTTTATCTGCGATATTTTTACCATTGTTTGCTTTTCCTGTTGCATTTTCAACCAATGATTTTATCTCTTTAGCTGCTTCAGCACTTCGTGATGCTAGATTTCGCACTTCTGCTGCAACAACGGCAAAACCTTTTCCAGCTTCACCCGCAGTTGCTGCTTCAACAGCTGCATTTAAAGAAAGAATATTTGTTTGGAAAGCGATTTGGTCAATTACGCTGATTGCTTCATTTATCGCATTTACTTGAGTATTGATTTCATCCATAGAAACAGTTGTTTCACTTGCTAGTTTTTGTCCCTCTTTTGCTGAGTTTGTAAGTTCATTTGCATAAGAAACCATTTGCATTACATTTTGTGTATTACTTGACATATTACTTGTGATTTCTTCTAAAGCGGCTGCTGTTTCTTCGATACTTGCTGCTGCTTGTGTTGAAGCTCTACTTAACTTATCTACATTTGATAAAAGATAATCAGCACTATCTTGAAGTGATAATCCATTTGTTTTATTTAAAACTAACATATCACTTATAACTTTTGCCAAAGAGTTTAATCCAATAGCTGTTTGTCCTGTTGCTTCTGGAATTCTATATGCAAAATTTAGGTTTTGGAACTGAGTTAGGGCAACTTCTATTTTGTTTATATCCGTAGAAACTTTTTGAGCTACAACATTTAACATTTCATTAAAAATCACTTTTAACTCTTCAAGAGATTCATTTTCACTACTTACATTTACATTTGTGCTTAAATTTCCTGTTTTTACAACTTCTACGACTTTTTTAACATCTGATATTAAAAGTTCATCTTGATGAATTAATTTTTTTGTTTTTTCAATATTTGTATTTACAACTTGTGATATTTTACTAATCTCGTCATTTGAAGAAACATCAAGTAAAGCTACATCTTTTGTTTGTTTATTTAGGAAATCAAAAAATCTTAATAATCCATCTTGTAGTTTTTCAATTGAACTATTGATAGTTTTTCCAAGTAAATATGAAAAAACAATTGTCATAAAAATTATTATTATAGAAATAACCAAAAATATATTTAAAGATAACCCTATCAAATCATTTGTATAAGTTTTATTTTCTTCAATAACTTTATAAGTAGCTTCTGTAAAATAATCGATTATATCTCTCATATTCTCATAATCACTTAGATAAGTTGTAAAATAAAACTCTTTAGCAGCATTTATATTTTTACTGTTAATTAAAGCTAGAATTTTTTCTGTATTTGCTTTTGTCAAAGAGTAATATTTATCAAATTCATTAAATTTATCTTTATCATTTGATAATTTATTTGCTAAATTTGCCTTAAATTTAGTAAATCTTTGTGATACTTGAAGAATATTGTCATTTACACCTTTTGTTATTAGTTTATTGATTTTTTCACTATCATCTAAACTCATAATTTGTGTTAAGGCAACATTTGACTGATATGAATCCCTATCAGCTTCAAGCAAAAATGTAATTCCAGAAAAATTCACATCTGTTAACTCTTTCACATTTGATTTCATATTTGATATGTTATATGAAACAAAAATACTTGAAGATGTTGACAACACTAAAAGTACTAAAAATGCTCCGATAATCTTATTTCTTATACTCATAACTCTCTCCCTAGTTTGATTAACTCATTCTATTACTCTTAAAATTAATCTATTATTAAGTTTTTAATCTAATATTTTATTGATAATTTAGTCTGTAATGCTACAATTCCAAGATGATATTAACTAAAGAGCAAGAAGAGATAATCAACAGTGATAAACTCTCATTTAAAATAAATGCAGTTGCAGGAAGTGGAAAAACAACAACACTTCTTGAATACGCAAAAAGAAATTCTCACCTAAAGATTTTATATTTGGCATATAATAAATCTTTACAAACTTCACTTCAAGAAAAACTAAAAGAGTACAATTTACCTTTTATGCATATAAGCACCATTCATTCATTGGCTTATAATAAAATTGAAGCGTATAACTACAATCTTGCCCATGATTTAAAAAATCAAGTTATAGAAAATGTGATAACAAACCATGAATTAACAGTAAATCAAAAGGCTTATTATCCAATTCCTGAATATGTGGCTTTGATAAAAGATTTAGTGAATTTTTATTGTAACTCATCACTCATTGCCCTTGATTCAAAACTAATTGAGTCTTACAAAAAACAATCAGAATTAGGTGCAAAAATATTAGAACTTATAAATAAAAATGAAAAACGAGTTATTGAGCATTTAAAAACTATTTTGAGTGCTATGAAAAACAAAATCATTGATGCAACTCACGATTTTTATTTAAAGATGTTTTATCTAAATAAAAAAGTATCGGCAAATCTTCCTTATGATTTGATACTTGTGGATGAAGCTCAAGATATTAGTGATGTTATGATTGGAATTGTTGAAAATCAAAGTTGCAGACGAATTTATGTTGGAGATTCATTTCAACAAATTTATACTTTTAGATTTGCAACAAATGCTTTAAATAAAATAGATTTACCCTCATATGATTTAACACAAAGTTTTAGATTTGGAGATAACTACGCGAAAGTTTTACAAAATAATCTAAATAGTTTATATGAGATAAATTCCTCAAAACCTCTAAAAATTTCAGGTTTAGAAAAAACAACTTTGATTGGAAAAAATCATATTGATTTTTCTAAACAATTTTGTGTGATAGCTAGAAGTACTTTTGGATTAATCCAACAATTAGTCTATTTTATCCACGATAAAAAAAAGGTTTATTTTGAGGGTGGTTATAACTCATATTCTTTTATGAACCAAACTGTTTATTCTATTTTTTATCTAAAACAGAAAAAAAATGACAAAATTACAATAGATGAAATCAAAGATTTTGACACAATAAATGAACTTGAACAGTTTGCAAAAGATACAAAAAATCAAGATTATCTAAATATCATCAAGTTTATAAATACTTACGGAGATAATATTTTTGAGATAAATAAAAAGATAAAAGAGTTTTTGGTAAATGATAAAAAAGATGCAGATATTATTTTTACAACCACCCATAAATCAAAAGGTTTAGAGTATGAACAAGTTATTATGGCTGATGATTTTATCTCAAAAAAAGAGATAACAAACACAAAAAATAAACTCTCATTTCAAAGAATAAATGAAGAGTTAAATATCTATTATGTGGCAGCAACAAGAGCTAAAAATGTAATACAATTAGCTGATTTAAATCTAAGTTATACTTACAATGAAAATGATGAAACAACAACTTATGTAAAATCAAGATTTATAAGCAAACGAGCTGATAATAAAAAAAGTAAAGAATTACAAGAAGAGTGGCTGAAAAAAAATAGGGTTAAAAAACTAATATAAGCAAGGTATTTAAGAATATTTGATAATATATATTTAATAATTAACAAGGGATTTTAATGCAATATTTTGGAACAATTGAAACTAAATATGAAGAGATTTTTTTAACTGAAAGTTATATGTATTTTAATGCAGAAGATGAAGAGATAACAGTAAAAGAGTTAAAAGAAAAAATAAAAACAGGAAAAGATAGAAAAAAAAATATTATAGGAACAGTGTTTTTATATAGTCCAATGGTAACACCAGTTGGATTTGACTCAAACAAATATCTTCTTGAACAAGAGTTTGAAGATTTTGGGAAAATGATTGAATTAAAAGCAGAGGGATATATCACAGTTTTTAAACAAGCAATGAGAGAACATTGTGCTGGAAAAATTGTAGAGATTAGAAATCTATTTAATTTAATAGAAAAAAATATTGATATTCCTGTTTTACTAGAAAAATTCAATAGTGATTTAGAGAGTTATAACTCTTTTCAAACTACACAATTTGACAGAGATATTATGTATTTAGATGCTGCAAATTTAATCCCAAGTGGTAAATTTGTGTTTTTCTGTTGGGGAGATAAAATCAAAGAAAAAGAGTTCCCATACATAAATGATTATGCAAAAACACTTTATGAAAACAGCGTAAAACTTGGTAAAAAAGTAGTTTTTGTTTATAAAAAAGAAAAAACACAACAAGGTGCAGTTGATTATTTACAATTTTCAAATCCAATGCAAAATTATAAATATAAAAATTCAATTATAAATGCTATAAAAAAAGCTTTTGAAGAGTTTCCACCATCTGTAACTCCATATGAATAAAAGGTAAAAAATGTTTACACCCGATTTTTTAAAAGACCAAAGAGTACTTTTTGTAGAAGATGAAGAGTTAGCAAGGGAAAAACTAGCAAAAGTTCTAAGTAAACTTTTTAAGGAAGTAGTTTTAGCTTCAAATGGTCTTGAGGGTTTAGAAAAATACGAAAAATCAAAAATTACAAATGAAAAGATAGATTTAATTATCTCTGATATTAATATGCCTATTATGAATGGGCTTGAAATGTTAGAAAAAATTAGAGAAGTTGATATGGTAATTCCTTTGATTTTCACAACGGCTAGGGGTGAAGCTGAGAATTTATTAAAAGCTATTGATTTAAATGTAAGCAACTATATTATGAAACCAATTGATACAACAATATTGGTGAAAAAAATATCTGAAGTTTGTGAAAAAACTTTTTTTGAAACACAATTACAAGATAAACAAAAAGAACTCCAAAAATATTTAGATGCTGTTGATAGTGTAGCTTTGATTTACAAAATGGATGAAAATGGAAAAATTTCTTTTGCAAATAAAAGTTTATTAGAAGCTTCTAAATATACCCTTGAAGAGATAAAAAATCTAAATTTTAATGAATTAATTCATCCAGATGTTCCAAAACAATCTATTGAAAATACTTGGGAAATATTAAAAAAAGGTCAAATTTGGACTGGAAATACTAAGTTTATTGCAAAAGATAGAGAGAGTTTTTATCTAAAAAATACTGTTTTTAAATTGGAATCAACTCATAATGAAGATGAATATATAACTATTGGTTTTTCTACAACACAAGAAAATTTGGAAAAAAGAGAATTCCAAAAAAAAGTTATGAAAAGTATTCAGGAATCTAATAAAAAAGAGTATGCATATAAAAAAGCTATTTTAGAATTAAATGATAGAGTTAAACAACTTGAATCATATCTTCCAAGGCTTCAAGAAGAGTTAGAAGATCAAAAAGAGAAGACTTTAAGCAGACAAAGACAACTTGACCATTATGAGATGCAAATGCATAATGTGGACGAAAAATATTATGGACATATGACCGTTAAAAGTAAAGAAGCTGAAGAGTATGCAAGAACACTTGCTATGATAAAACAAGAAAAAAACTTGCTTGCTCAAAAAAATAGAGAAGCAAATGAAGAGATAATTGCTACTAAAAAAGAGTTAGCACTTTTAATGAAAACAAATGCAGAAAAAGTAAAGAAAATAAATGATTTAAATGATGTAATTAAGTCATTAGAAACAAAGATTAGAGATTTAACTGAGTAAAATCTCTATCCAAGAAACAACTTGATTTAAGCTCTCTTTATCTTTTCGTGAGATAAAAACAGAGGGTTTATTTTTTCTATTATTAGCCACATCACTTTTCATAAGTTCTAAATCCACATCTACATACGGTGCCAAATCTATTTTATTTACCACAAGTAAATCGCAAAAAAGTAATCCAGTCCCTTTTTTTCTTGGAATATCAGCACCTTGTGCCACATCAATAATATACATATAATAATCAATCAATTCATAAGAGAATGTAGCACTAAGATTATCTCCACCACTTTCTACGAAAATAATATCAGGATTGAACTTCTCTTCAAGTTCAATTACTGCTCGTTGATTCATAGAAATATCATCTCTAATTGCCGTATGAGGGCAACCACCTGTTTCAACGCCTATGATTCTATTTTCATCCAAATCAAGATGTTGTTTTAGATAGTTCGCATCTTCTGTTGTATAAATATCATTTGTTACAATTCCTAAAGAGTATTTGTTTTTTAGGATATTTGTTAAGCTTTCAATTAAAGAAGTTTTTCCACTTCCTACTGGTCCTGCTATTCCTATTTTTAGTGCCATTTTTTTCCTTTGATTTTTTATTAGGTAGTGAACATTTTAGGTTCTAAATTTTTGTGTGAAAATATAATCTCTTCAAATAATGGATTAAAATTTGTGATTTTATTACCTATGTTTTTGAAATTCAAATTTTCCAAAATATCATCAAATTCAAATAACATTTGTTGAATTTCAGAGGGTTTTATTCTTGAAATTTTTAAAGCAGTAGCTGCAATATTTATAAGATTCTTTTTAGTCCACATAACAATAAAATCTTCCATACAAATATCCAAATCATAAGCATAAATACTTAGAACTATTATCTCATTTGCTGGTGTTTTTTTATCTTCTATTAAAGAAAAATACTTTTTTACAATCTCTTTTGTTGTAAGGTGTTTTATATGTGTATAATAATTAATACCAATATTGATTGATGATTTTGCATATTCGTAAGTTAAAAAAGAGCTATAACTATTATCCATCCTATTGATTACAGAAAGTTTGTTGTTTTCCAAAGCTCCATAGATTTTTTTTATATAAACGAACTCTATTTTTAAATATTGGTCAATTATCAAATTTTTTAAGTATATTTTTAATGTGTTTATATCTTTAACATTTTGTTTAATTATATGTGGCTCTAATCCGAAAGAGTGTACAAAAATACCAGATGGAAATGTTCCATCAAGTATTTGTAGAAATCTACTTAGGCTTTTTAAATTTGTTTTTTTATACATATTAGTGACTATGGTGAGCTTTACCATTTGGTTTAAAATAAGCTTTTGTTTTCTCACACTTTATAGCTTCATTTGCATAACAATCTTTGATTATATCACTTAAAGAAATATCATCTAAAACTATGATTTTAAACTCTTCTATCATCAAAGGTTGATGTCTATTTCCAATCTCATAAGCTGTTTTTGCAAAAGTTAAAACATCACTAAACTCTAAACAAAAAACTTCATCTTCACTTCTTTTTACTTTAATGGCATATCCATCTTCACAAACTAAAACATCATTTTCATGTAAGTGTGTAAATTTAGCTTTTACAACTAAATTTATACCTTTTTTACTAACAGCTGTTAAATTTGGTTTTTGCATATCAAACCAAGAGAGTTCCACTTCATCGTTTGCTTCAATATCTTTTTTTATTTCTATTACTTTTTTTATTACACTAAATGTCACTATTTTTTCCTAAAACATAAAATATTTTTTAGCCATTGGAACGACTGATACATAAGTTGACTCTATTAGTTCACCGTTTACAGTTACATCATAAGTTTCAGGATTTACACTAATATCTCCTATGAAATCATTTAGTTTCATATCTTTTTTGCTTATGTTTCTTGTATTTTTTACTGGCAATACTTCTTTTGAAATTTCTAGTTTTTCTTTTAGATTTTCGCTTGCCACTTTTGAAGTGAAAATTGCACTTGTTTTTGCTGATGCCTTTCCCAAACTTCCAAACATTTTTCTATACATACTTGGTTCTGGTGTTGGAATAGAAGCATTTGAATCACCCATTAAAGCAAGGGCTATAAATCCACCTTTGATAATGATTTCTGGTTTTACTCCAAAAAATGCCCGATTCCATAAAACTAAATCAGCCATTTTCCCAACTTCTACACTTCCTACATATTCATCAATTCCTGAAGCAATGGCTGGGTTTATTGTATATTTTGCAATATATCTTTTGATTCTATTATTATCACTTCTTTCATCATCACCCTTTAAGATTCCTCTTTGTTGTTTCATAGAGTCTGCAACTTGCCATGTTCGTATTAATACTTCACCAACTCTTCCCATAGCTTGTGAATCTGAACTTGTGATTGAAATAGCTCCAATATCGTGTAATACATCTTCAGCAGCTATTGTTTTTCCTCTGATTCTACTTTCAGCAAAACTTACATCTTCTGGTATTTTTGGACTTAAATGGTGGCAAACCATAAGCATATCAAGATGTTCTTCTATTGTATTTTTTGTGTATGGTAAAGTTGGATTCGTACTTGCTGGAAGTACATTTACCAAACCTGCAACTTTGATAATATCTGGTGCATGTCCACCACCAGCTCCCTCAGAGTGGAAAGTATGAATTGTTCTATCTTTAAAACTTCCAACTGTTGTTTCCACAAATCCAGATTCATTAAGTGTATCTGTATGAATTGCCACTTGTATATCATACTCGTCTGCAACACTTAAACAAGTATCAATAGCATTTGGAGTACTTCCCCAATCCTCGTGAAGTTTTAGCCCCATAGCACCTGCTTTTATTTGAATTTCTAAAGCTTCTTTGCTTGAGCTATTTCCTTTTCCCATAAATCCAAAATTTAGAGGTAAATCATCTACGCTTTGAATCATTTTAGAAATATTCCATTCCCCAGGAGTACAAGTTGTAGCATTTGTTCCAGTGTTTGGACCAGTTCCTCCACCAATCATTGTTGTTACTCCAGAAGAGAGTGCTTCATCAATTTGCCCTGGACTTATAAAGTGAATGTGAGTGTCAATTGCTCCAGCTGTGATAATTTTGCCCTCAGCTGAAAGGATTTCTGTATTTGCTCCAATCTCTAAACCATGAGTTATTCCATCACATAGATTTGGATTTCCTGATTTCCCAATAGCCAAGATTTTCCCATCTTTGATTCCAATATCAGCTTTGTAAATACCTGTATAATCAATAATTATTGCATTTGTAATAATCAAATCAGCTACTTCCACAGCAGTTGGACTTTGAGCCATCCCGTCTCTTATAGTTTTTCCACCACCAAATTTACTCTCTTCACCATAAGTTGTATAATCTTTTTCTATTTTTGCAATTAATGAAGTATCTGCAAGTCTAAATCTATCCCCAGTAGTTGGTCCATACATTGAAGCATATTTTTCTTTTGAAATTTTCATTAGTTATCTCCTAAAAATAGCTTTAAATTTTGCATTGCTTTTTCTTTTACATTAACATCATCCAAAAAGCCCTCAACTAAACCATTAAATCCACTTACATATCTTCGTCCACCAAAATCTATTAAGTTTATTTTTTTAATTGAACCTGGCTCAAACCTTACAGAAGTTCCAGCTGCAATATCAAGTCTTTTTCCATAAGCTTGGTTTCTATCAAAAGCTAAAGCACTATTTACTTCAAAAAAGTGATAATGTGAACCTATTTGAACTGGTCTATCACCTTTATTTTCAACTTCAATAGTGATAATCTCTTTATTTGCATTTAGTTCTATTTCACCCTCATCAACCAAATATTCGCCTGGAATCATAGAAGTTTTAGAGTAGGGGATTGGATTATGAACGGTAACAAGCTTAGTTCCATCATCAAAAGTAGCTTCCACTTGAACCATATGCATCATAGAGGCAACGCCTTCCATAACTTCATCTTCTTTTAAAACTTTTGTAGCATCAACCATAAGTTGTGCAACACTTTTTCCATCTCTTGCACCTTCAATTATATATGAACTTAATATTGCAGTTGCTTCTGGAAAGTTTAGTTTTAAACCTCTATTTTTTCGTTCAAGTGCGAGTTTTGAAGCTGTATAAAGCATTAATTTTTCTTGCTCACGATTTGTAAGAAACATTTTTACCTCTTTATAAAAATTGTATATTTATTATCTTAATGTCTATTTTGTGAAGATTATATAGTTTTTATAACTTTTTAACTATTATTCATTTTATATAAAATATACAGTTTTAGATTTTTTTATAAATTCTAATCTTTAGTTGATTTATATAGAATGTTGTATTATTGCAAATTAAAAAAATAAAAGGATATTTTATGGCATATTTATTACAAGTAGATTTCCCACATGATGGAATTTTTGGAGAAGAGTTCTCAAAAGCTTTTGTGGATTTAGCAAATGATATAGCTAACGAAGATGGATTACTTTGGAAAATTTGGACTGAAAATGAAGCTACAAAAGAAGCAGGGGGAATTTATCTATTTTCAAATGAAGAAGATGCAAAAAGATATTTAGAAAAGCATACAGCTAGACTTGAAAGTTTTGGATATAAAAATATAAGAGCAAAGATTTTTAGTGTAAATGAACCATTAAGTTTAATAACAAAAGCAAGTTTTCTAAAATAAAAAAGGGCATTTAAGCCCTTTTTTTAATCAACAGTTAGAGTTTTATAAAACTCTCTATATTTTGTATCTTTTTCATCTCTTGCTTTCATAGCAGCTCTTGGGTGTTCATTTAATTGACCAGTTAACATATATGGAATACTATATCCCCAGTCAAGTTCTTTTTCAAGTGGAACAATGAACTCTTCAATAAATTTTAATACAGGCATTAATTTATATTTTGGATTTTTTAAGAATCCAATTAATAGTTCAAGTGGACAGTTTCCAGCACCTCTTCCTAAACCAGAAATAGTAACATCTAAAAAGCTTGTTCCATAAATCATAGCTTCTAGCGTATTTGCATAAGCTAGTTGAAGATTATTATGTGCGTGAATTCCTATTTTTTTACCAGCTTTTTGAGCAACTTTTAGGTATTTGTCTGTTAATTTTTTGATTTGTTCAGGGTAGAAAGAACCAAAACTATCAGCAATATAAATA
>JAQUIV010000057.1 GCA_028681275.1 Aliarcobacter sp. | reverse complement strand
TTGATTAGATTTTAGTTAATTATGACTTGTTAAAATATTTTTATAGATAAGTTGACGCAGCGGCTTATTTATTCTTGTTAAGATAGATTTTTTTTAGACAAATAATTTTTATGTTTCCTTGTGTAAAAAGGGGTGTTCATACCAACACCCCTTTTTTTATTTCAATCTTTCTTAATTCTATTATGATACCATTGCGAAATGATAAAACTTTTCAAAAATATAACAAACTAATCCATGCCTTTATCGAACCTAAATCAAGAACAACTAAGTGCCGCTACTTGTGGTGCAGGATATAATCTTATAATTGCTAGTGCTGGAACTGGAAAAACTTCTACTATCGTTGGGCGAATAGCCACACTTATAAATAGTGGAGTTAAACCAAATGAAATCTTACTTTTAACTTTTACAAATAAAGCAGCAGCTGAAATGGTTGCAAGGGTTGCTAAATTTTTTGGAAAAGATATAGCTAAACAAATTATGGCTGGAACTTTCCATTCTGTTTCATATAAACTTTTAAAAGAATTAAATGTAAATATCACTTTAAAACAACCAAATGAACTAAAAACTTTATTTAAATCAATCTATGAAAAAAGAGTATTTTTTGAAAGAGACGATGAAGCAAATCCTTATGATGGTGGATATTTGTATGATTTATACTCTTTATATTTGAATTCAAATGATGGTGAAACTTTTGGAGATTGGATAAAATCAAAAAGTCCAGCACATGAGCTTTATATTATGATTTATGAAGATGTTGTTGATGAATTTAGTGAATTAAAAACAAAATATGGTTATGCAAATTTTGATGATTTATTAACAATTATGCTTGAAACTTTAAAAGAAAAAGATTTTAATTTTAAAGAAATTCTTGTGGATGAATATCAAGATACAAATCCTCTTCAAGGGCGACTTCTTGATGCTTTTAAACCAAAATCTCTGTTTTGTGTGGGTGATTATGATCAAAGTATTTATGCTTTTAATGGTTCTGATATTGGAATTATTTCAACATTTGCAAACAGATATGAAAATGCAACTGTTTTTACCTTACGAAAAAACTATCGTTCAACAAAACCTATTTTAGATTTAGCTACAAAAGTTATAGAGTTTAATGAAAGGGTTTATGAAAAAAAACTTGAAGTTGTAAGAACTGAAAACGAACACAAACCAAAAGTATTGGCATTTAATGAACTTTTTTCTCAATACGAATATATTTCAGAACTCATTTCAAAAAGCGAAACACCCCATAGTGAAATAGCTATTATTTACAGAAACAATTCAAGTGCCGATGGAATAGAAGCAAATTTAAGGGAGTTTTCAATTCCAGCTAAAAGAAAAGGTGGAATGAGTTTTTTTGATTCGGTTGAAGTGAAATTTATACTTGATATTTTAGTTATGCAAATCACACACAATGATATGATGGCATTTATTCATGTGGTTGAACATGGAAAAGGAATTGGAAAAGCAATAGCAAAAGATGTTTTTGATGCACTTATAAAACTTGGGGATGGGGATTTATTAAAAGGTCTGTTTTCTCCAAGACAAGACATAAATAATCCTTACGAAACTGGAAAAATCAAAAATGTTCAGTTGGGACTTTTTGATGATTTTATGGAGTTAGGTTCTATTTCAAAATTTAAAGATTGCAATTTTGAAGAGGCATTTTTGGGGAATCCAATTTTAAAACATCCAAAATTAAATGTTGATGGTGGAAAATATTTATATGATATTTATTTATTGATGAAACATTTAAGAAGAACAAAAAATCCAGAAACATTAATTACAAATATCTCTTCATCAATGGCGTATTCTAAATTAAAAGATTTTTTATCTACAAAAAGAGCGACACAAAAAGATGGGACTATAAATCCAAGTCAAAAAACAAAATCCCTTGCAAAAATAAATAGAAAAGTAATGCTTTTAAAAAATCTTTCGAGAAATTTTCAAGATTTATCAAAATTTATTAATGCAATGATTTTAGGTGGAAGTGAGATGAGTGAAGGAGAGGGTGTAAATCTTCTTTCAATTCATGCAAGTAAAGGTTTGGAGTTTAAAGAGGTTTATGTAATTGATTTAATGGATGGAAGATTCCCTAATAGAAAACTTATGAGTAAAGGTGGAAGCATAGAAGAAGAGCGAAGATTATTCTATGTTGCAGTGACTCGTGCTAAAGATATTTTGTATTTATCTTATGCAAAATATGACAAAATAAAAAAGATAACTTTTGTTGCAAGTCCATTTTTGAAAGAGGCTGGAATGATTATAAAAGAGGATGATGAGTCTTAAATTTAAGACAAATATAATAAAATATAGCAATTTTTTAATATAAAAAAGTATATGTAGGAATGTGAATGGAAAAAATTTATTTAATAATCTCAATTTGTACAATAATAATGATAGCTCCCATGGTATCAAAAATGATAAAAGCTCCCGTTGTTGTTATAGAGATTGTTTTAGGTGTAATTGCGGGTTATTTAGGATTAATATACGCAGATGAAACTTTAAAATTAATAGCAAAGTTCGGATTTGTTTATCTGATGTTTCTAGCGGGTCTTGAAATAAACTTTAAACTTGTAAAAGTCATAAAAGCAACCCTTGCTTGGAATGTAATATTCTATTTTATATTTTTATATACTATTTCTGGTTTGATGTGTTGGTTATTTGATTTAGGACTTACATATTTTGTGGCACTTCCTATTTTCTCTTTAGGTATGATTATGATGCTTATTAAAGAGTATGGAAAAGAACAACCTTGGCTAAATCTGGCTTTATCTATTGGAGTTGTGGGAGAAATTATAAGTATCTTAGCGCTTACTTTATTTAGTGGTTGGACAGAACATGGTTTAAGTGCTAGTTTCTTTATCTCTATATTAACTATAATTAGTGTTATTGCTATTACGATTTTAGGTTTAAGGGTATTCTATATTGCATTTTGGTGGTTTCCCGAGTTAAAAAAATTCATCATTCCTGATTCAGAAAATGACCGATACGACCAAGATATTAGATTTGCTATATCTTTATTATTGATTTTGGTATCAATTATGTTAATTCTAAAAATCGATGTTGTTTTAGGAGCATTTACAGCTGGATTATTCTTTAAAATGTTTTTTAGCCAAAAACATGAACTTCAAGAAAAAATTGAATCTTTTGGTTTTGGTTTTTTTGCCCCAATCTTTTTTATCTACACAGGTTCAACAGTTAAACTTGATATTATAGATTTAGAGATTTTAAAACATGCAATGTTTATTATGGCAGCAATAATCTCTATTAGGTTAATTAGTTCATATTTAGTATTTTATAAATATCTTAAATTTAAACAAACTGCACTTTTTGCATTAAGTGATTCAATGCCTTTAACTTTTACCGTTGCTATTGCAATGCTTTCATTTAATTACGGATTAATTACTCAATCAGAGTATTTTTCATTTATTATTGCAAGTATGGTAGATGGTCTTTTCCTTATGATTTTAATAAGAAAACTTTATAAATGGTTTAAGCTAGAAAATACAAATTTATAAACACCACTTACATAAAAATAATATTTTTATGTAAGTCTTCCCCAAAATATAATTCAAAATTCAATTATTCCCACAAAACACCATATAATGAATGATTATTCACTATTTGTTCGAATCAGAAGTTCGCTATTTAAATGCTATTCTAATGCTATTTTACTATAAAATATTTCAAAATTTTCATAAGGAAAACTAATAATTTAAGTTTCAATTTAAGTTATAAAACTTATAATTGATTTGTGATGAATGATTTAATAATATTCAAATTATTAGGAGGTAAAAGTTGAAAGACAGCAAAGTTCTACAAGAAGATATAAAATCTGAAATTGTTCCTGTAACAAGTAGAAGAGATTTTTTCAGAAAAACAGCTATTTATTCAGCTAGTGCTTTAAGTGCTGCATCAATATTATCGCCAGTATCTGTAAAAGCAGATGAACCAGCAATAATAAATGAAGCACCTTGGGGTGTAAAGTTAGGTGATCCAGTAGATAAGAATCTATATGGTATTCCATCACCATATGAACATAACAACATAAGAAGAACACATGATTTATTTTCTTCTGGTGATGCTTATGCTTCTGTATCTATGTGTCCAATTCATGAATCTGAGGGAATTATCACACCAAATGGTCTGTTTTTTACAAGAGATCATGGTGGGACTGCCCATGTTGATCCAAATGAGTGGAGATTAATGATTCATGGTAAAGTTAAAAAAGAGATAGTTTTAACTTTAGAAGATTTAAAAAAATATCCAAGTGAATCAAGAATCTACTTTATTGAGTGTCCAGCTAATGGAAGTCCAGAGTGGAGAGGTCCTCAATTTAATAGTTTACAATTTATGAAAGGTCTTATGAGTGCTGCTCAATGGACTGGAGTTATGTTAAAAACTATTTTAGATGATTTAGGACTTGAAAAAGATGCAGTTTGGATGTTGGCTGAAGGAAGTGATAATGCTTCAAATCCAAGAAGTATTCCTGTTGATAAAGCTTTAGATGATGTAATGGTTGTTTGGGGACAAAATGGTGAAGCATTAAGACCTGAACAAGGTTATCCTGTAAGACTTATTGTTCCAGGATGGGAAGGAAATCTTAATACTAAATGGTTAAGAAGATTAGAGTTCTCAGATAAACCATGGCATTCAAAAGAAGAGACTTCAAAATATACAATGCTTCAAAAATCAGGTAAAGCTATTAGATATTTCTGGGTAAATGAAGTTAATTCAGTTATTACTTCACCATGTCCTGAAAAACCATGGACACATTTGAAAAAAGGTGAAATGGTAGAGATAGAAGGACTTGCTTGGTCTGGTCATGGAACAATCAAAGGTGTTGATATTTCATTTGATGGCGGAGATAATTGGGTTGAAGCAAAACTAAAAGGTTTAGTTTTACCAAAATCTTGGACAAGATTCTCTTATGTTATTAAATGGGATGGAAAACCTCTATTATTAGCAAGTAGATCTTATGATGATTTTGGAAATATTCAACCAACAATTGACCAAGAAACATCAGCAATTGGTGTTGAATCTGTTTATCACAGAAATGCCATTGTAACATGGGAAATTACAAGTAAAGGAGAGTGCAATAATGTTCAAATTAGAAAACACAAAAAAGCTTAAATTTACTCTTCTTAGTATTAGTTTATCAACTCTATTAGCAAGTTCAGCTCTTGGAGCTCCTAAAGAGATGTCAGTTGATGGAGCTGTTAAATATCCAATTAAAGATGGTAAATATAGTTCTTATTATATTAATACTCAAGAAGTTAAAGATTATAATATTGGAAGAACGCCAACAAAAAGAGAAGTAGCAGCTTGGGATGTTGATGTTAGACCTGATGGAACTGGTTTACCTGAATTTGATATGAAAAGTGGTGAAGTTGTACTTGGAGATGATGGAAAACCTAAAAAAGCTGAGGGTTCAGTTGAACTAGGAAATGAACTTTATGATGCTCAATGTGCAATGTGTCATGGAGATTTTGGAACAGGTGGAAAAGGTTATCCTAGACTTGCAGGTGGTTCAAAAGAGTCATTAAAAATTCAAAGATTAAATCCAGCAGATGAAAATCCAAATCCAGAAACACCAATTAGAACAATAGGTTCATATTGGCCATATGCTAGTACATTGTATTGGTATGTTCAAGATTCTATGCCATTTCCTCATCCAAAAAGTTTAACAAATAGTGAAACTTATGCGGTTACAGCTTATTTATTATCTGTAAATGGTATTCAATATGAAGGCGAAGATCTTGATGATGAGTTTGTATTAGATAAAGAAAAATTGATGAAAATCATAATGCCAAATCATGATGGTTTTTATCCTGAAGTTGATACAAAAGATCCAAGACAAGGTGTTAAAAATATGACAGCATTACTTTCAGATCCTAAAATTTATGGAACTGGAACAAGATGTATGAAAGATTGTATTAAAGAAGATACCCAAAAACTTCTTTTAAAAATCGAAAATGATTTAACAGCAAATGCAAATCAACCAGTATTAACAACTAGAGATTTACCAAAAACTGAAGCAAAAGCTAATGTTTTGCCAGCTCAAAAAACATATGAAGAAACATGTGTAACTTGTCATGGAAATCCAGCTCTTGGCGCGCCTGTTTTAGGTGATAAAGCTGCTTGGGCTAAGGTAGTTGCAAAGGGAATTGATAAAGTTTATGATAATGGAATTAATGGTATAAATGCTATGCCTCCTAAAGGTGGTACTGATTTAAGTGATGAAAAAATGAAAGAAGTAATCGATTATATGATTAATTCTAGTAAATAACAAAGGAGAGCTTATGAATGTAATTAAAAAGTTATTAGCTGCGTCTGCAATTAGTGGATTAATAGCAGTTAGTGGTTTTGCATCAGATGATGAGTTAGTTAAAAAAGGTGAAAAAATCTTTAATACTAATACTCAGGGAAATTGTGTAGCTTGTCATGCGATTAATGGTAAAACATTAGATGGACCTGGAAGTATGGGACCTGTTTTACAAGCTTTATCAGCTTGGCCAGAAGAAGCTTTATATGAAAAAATTTATGACCCAAATACAACAAATCCAATTTCAACAATGCCAGCATTTGGTAAAAATGGTTGGTTAAGCAATGATGAAATCAAAGCTGTAATTGCATATTTAAAAACAATTAATTAATAAAAAGGATAAGACATGATGAATAGAAGAAGTTTTTTAAGTTTAGGATTAGGTGCGGTTGCAATTGCTGCAATCCCTGGAAAATTAAGTGCTATTGATTTTAGAGAAACTCTACCAAAAGCATGGACTGCAACAAAAGTTGATGAAGCTATAAAAGAGATTTTTGGATCATCTACTTTAACTGAAGGAAGTATTAATTTAAGTGCTCCTGATATTGCTGAAAATGGTGCTGTTATTCCAGTTGCATTTGATACTCAATTAAAAGCTACAAGAATTGCAGTATTCCAAGATGCAAATCCAGAAAGTGCAGTTGCAATATTTAGTTTAAATGAAAATTCTGTTGCTGATTATGCAATCAGAATTAAAATGGCAAAAACAGGAACAATCACAGTTGTTGCAGAAGCTGATGGAAAATTATATTCAGCATCTAAATTAGTAAAAGTAACTATTGGTGGATGTGGTGGTTGATTTTTTCAACTTATTCATAAAAAATTATAAATAACATAAAAAAATAGATAGAAAAAAAGGAAAAAAAATGTCAGATACTACAAAAATCAAAGCAAAATTAAAAGACGGAATAGTTGAAGTAAAAGCATTAGCAACACATCCAATGTTAAGTTACCAAGAAGCTGAAAGAGCAAAAAAAGAGGCTAATTTTATTACTTATGTAATTGCAAAAGTTGGAGATAAAGTTGTATATGAAGCATCAACTTCTCAATTCTTATCAAAAGATCCTTATATGAAATTTTCATTTAAAGGTGGAGCTGTTGGTGATACAATCGAACTTACTTGGAAAGATTTAAAAGGTAATACAGATACAAGTAGTGAGAAAATAAAATAGTTAGAAACTTTAGCAATTAAAATAAAAGGAGATACGATGTTATCAAGATTTGTAAAGTCTACAGCATTAATAGCACTTACAGTTTGTTCTTTACATGCAGCTGATTTTAATGCAGGTGCTGAAAAAGATAGAATTGCAGCAATAAAATATTTTGAGGCAAAATTTGCTGACCCAGAAAAAAATAAGGATAAATTTTTCCCTTATTCAACAGAAGATGAATTAAAAAATGACTATGCAAAAAATTTAAAACATAATGATTTTGCAATAGGAGCTTATTCATTTTCAAAAGATGCAAAATCTCAATATGAAGCTATTAAAGAGATGCCTCCTTATGATGCAGGTATTGAAAAAGGTGAAGAGTTATATAACAAAAAGTTTGCTAATGGAAAATCATTAGCAACTTGTTTCCCTGATACAAAAGTAGCTGGAAATTATCCATATTTTGATGAAAAGAAAAAAGAGTTAGTATCTTTAACATCTGCTGTTAATGATTGTTTAAGAGCAAATGGTGAAGCTGAGTGGAATACACAAAAAGGTGATATGGCAAATTTCCAAGCATATTTAGCAAGTACTTCTACTGAAGCTGGTAAAAAAGTTGATATTAAAATAGCTAGTGCTGAAGCTAAAAAAGCTTATGAAAATGGGAAAGAGTATTATTATAGTCAAAAAGGTTATTTAAAACTTTCTTGTGCTGAGTGCCATGTTCAAGGTGCAGGTGTAAGAGTTAGAAATGAAAAACTTTCTCCATTAACTGGACAAATGACACATTTCCCAGTATTTAGATTAAAATGGGATGAATTAGGTACTATTGAGAGAAGAATATCAGGTTGTATTGTAGATCAAGGTCAAGTTCCACCAAAAGATGAAAGTACACAAATGAAAGAGTTATTATATTTCTTAGCGTATATGTCAAATGGTATGGCTGTTGACGGTCCAGATGTAAGAAAATAAGAGGTGAATATTATGAAAAAAACAATTTTAAAATTCGCGACAATTTCAGCTTTAGTAGCTTCTGGATTAGTTATTGCAAATGCTTCTGAAATATCTAAATTAGATGTTAAAAAAGAGTGTAATGTTGAAGCAAATGGAGTTGAAAAAGTATTAGCAACTGCAACTAAATATAATGAAATTGCAGTAAAAAACAAAGTTGAATTTATGAGACTTGGAATGAAAACTAGTCAATATATTGAAGCTGTTGATGCTGCTTTAAAATCAGGTGCTAAAACTATTGATATTGTTGATGACAAAAAGAAAAAAACAAGCGAAGCTACTATTGAATATGGTGCTTGGAGAGCTTGTACTTTTGCAATTAGTGCATTAACTCAAGAAGAAGAGTCTAAAAAAACTTGGAAGTTGGCAAGTCCAAGTGATGGTTATAAATATTAATAAAATATTTTATTAATATGTTTAAAAAGTCAAGAGTTATAATCTTGACTTTTTTTATTTCCATTAATTTAAAAATACTATAAAAAATTAGTATTTCAAACTAATATAAGGTATAAAAAATGAGTAAATTAAGTAGAAGAGAGTTTGTATATATGATGGCAGTTTTAGGAGCTGCACCTGTATTTGCAAATTCTCATACAAGAATGACAGATACTTCAAAAAAATTAGAAGATTATTATAAATTAAAACCATTTGGTAATGCAAGATTTATGCATATGACAGATTCACATGCTCAATTATTACCAGTATATTTTAGAGAACCAAGTGTAAATCTTGGATTTTTTAGTAATTTTGGTAAACCACCACATATTGTAGGTGAAAAATTACTTGATTATTATGGAATCAAAGGAAACAAAAGACTTGAATATGCATACTCTTGTGTAAATTTTGAAAAACATGCCAAAGTTATGGGAAAAGTTGGTGGTTTTGCTCAAATAAAAACAGTAGTTGATTATTTAAGAGATAGTTTTGGAGCTGATAAAACATTACTTTTAGATGGTGGAGATACTTGGCAAGGAAGTGCAACAGCCCTTTATACAAGAGGTAGAGATATGGTTGGAGCTATGAATTTACTGGGTGTTGATGTTGCTGTTGGACATTGGGAATTTACATATAAAGCTGAAGAAGTTTTAGCAAATGTAAAAGAACTTAAAGCAGAATTTTTAGCACAAAATATTTTTGTAAAAGAAGATTCAATGATGAATGGTATTGAAGCTTTTGATGAAGATACTGGACATGCATTTAAACCATATACTATTAAAAAAATGGGTAATGCAAGAGTTGCTATTATTGGTCAGGCATTCCCATATACAACTATTGCAAATCCTCAAAGATTTATTCCTGATTGGACATTTGGAATAAAAGAAGATTCTATGCAAGAAATCGTAAATAAAATCAAAGCTGAAGAAAAACCAGATGCTATTATTGTTCTTTCTCACAATGGTTTTGATACAGATAAAAAAATGGCAGAAGTTGTAACTGGAATTGATTTTATTATGGGTGGACATACTCATGATGGTGTTCCTGAAGCGGTTCCTGTTAAAAATGCAAATGGTACAACTTATGTTTGTAATGCTGGAAGTAATGGTAAATTCTTAAATGTTTTAGATTTAGATATTCAAAAAGGAAAAATCAAAGACTTCAAATTTACTCTTCTTCCTATTTTCTCTGATTTAATTCCTGAAAATAAAGAGATGAAAAAATATATAGAAGATGTAAGACTTCCATTCTTAAAAGAATTAACACGTCCAATAGCAACAACAGAACAAACACTGTTTAGAAGAGGAAACTTCAACGGTTCTTGGGATCAAATTATTTGTGATGCACTTTTAGAAGTAAAAGAAGCACAAATTTCATTATCTCCTGGATTTAGATGGGGAACTTCTGTAATGCCTGGTCAAACAATTACTTTTGATGATTTAATGACTCAAACAGCTATGACATATCCTGAAACTTATGCAAGAGATATTAAAGGTGAGGATATTAAAGCTATTTTAGAAGATGTTGCAGATAACTTATTTAATGAAGATCCATTCTACCAACAAGGTGGAGATATGGTAAGAACTGGTGGAATTTCATATAAAATAAATCCAACAGCAAAAATGGGTGAAAGAATCACTGATATTGTTTTAACAAAAACTGGTGAAAAACTAGATGCTAGTAAATCTTACAAAGTAGCTGGTTGGTCAACTGTTGGAGCTCAAAGTGAGGGTGAACCTGTTTGGGAAACTGTTGAAACATATTTAAAAAATGTAAAACATATTACTAATGTAAAAGTTGATACTCCTGATATTATAGGAATCAAAGGTAATCCTGGAATTATCTAATTTGATTAAAAGTATAAAGATTTTTCTTTATACTTTTTCAAATTAATAAGTTTTTAGAAGAAAATTTATTAATTTGAAAAAAGGATTTATTTTGATAAAAATTTTATTATTTTGTCTATTTTTATTTGTTAATTTAAATGCAGATTATAAAGAGGGAGAAACTGTTTTTAAAAATAAGTGTTCTTCTTGTCATGGTGATTTTATAGCAATAAACACACTAAAAGAGAATTTTTTTGAGAAAAACAATAAGCTTTTAAATCTAAAAGCACCAACTGTAAATATGTTAGCTTATGCAATTATGGATAGTCCAAAAAAGATTGGAGACCCAGAAGATGCTGAAATGAGACAAATCGAAATAGAGAATTATTTAAAATCTTATTTGGAAAAACCTGATAA
>JAQUIV010000056.1 GCA_028681275.1 Aliarcobacter sp. | reverse complement strand
TGTAATATTTGGAACAAATTAGGCTAAGTAAGATTAACTATGCTAAAATTCTAGGAGCTATCTGTTGCTGACACAAAACTCTGAACAGTCTCAAAAACTAATTATCTGATTTTAGATTAGCTTTTCAATTAAACAAAAAAGTAATAAGTTTGTTTTTCTAGCTTGAGTTTACTATCATAAAATTAGCAACTGAATCCACTGGAAAAACTATTCTTGGTTTTTGTGATTTACCAATTTTTCTGTAGTTTGGTAGTCCCACACCTTCTCTTAAAAGCTTATCAAGAAATGAAAGACTAATTCCTAACTCATCTGCTGTTTCTTGTCTTGTTAAACCTAATTTCCCATATTTGTTAATAAGATAGTCTACATAATATTTTTTATCGATTGTATTGTCATTTTCATCAAAAAACATCTAATATCCTTTTTATATTTGTTATTTTATAAGTGGAATAATTCCATTTTTAGGGATATTTTTCAGGATGAGAGACTTTTAAATCATTTTCATTTGCTAACGAGTAAAAAGGTCAATTTTAATATGCACAAATGTATAATATACACATGAAAAAAATAAAAGATTTAAGAAAAATACCTTCGGAAGAACTACAAAAAATAAAAGATAAAGCTATGAAATTAAGAGATGATGGAATCTCTAATAAAGAAGTAGCTCAAAAACTTAATCTTGATCCTAGTGTATTATCTCGATGGTATAGTAAGTATTTAAAAAATTTTAGGAAACAACAAGAACTTTTAAAAAAAGGAAGAAAAGAAGGAACTCACACAAAGTTTACTATAAATCAAGAAAAAATTATAATTGAAATGCTTCAAGAACATAAAGGCTTACTTGATAAGGAATTTGTTCAAAAAATAATTGAAGAACAATTCAAAATAGGAATTCCTCTTACTACCGTTGGAGATTATCTAAAAAAATGGGGTGTAAATTCTAGTCTTATTAAAAAATTTGAAAATGAGTTTGTTGAAAAAATAGGGATTGATAATTTTCAGTCAACTAAACAAGAGATTATGAGAAGAGATGGAATTATAATTTGGATTACTATAATGAATTATGAGATTGAAAAGGGAATTAATATTTTTAGTATTTCAACTCGTGCTGCTAAAAATAAACTTATTTTTAAATTTTATAGAAATCAAATTCAGCCACTTGATTTAATAGAATTTATAAATCAAATAGCTACATCTTTTAATAAACATTTATATGTAATTTTTAGCACTAAAAGTATTGAATTTGTAGATAGTAATTATCGATTTGAAAATAAGAAAAAAATTACTTTTATTAATGATGCATAAGTTTTTTGTATTTTTTATTATTTATTGCATTGTTTAATGCATCGAACCGATCTTCAATAACTTTAATTGTTTCTATATAGTTAATAATGTGTTTGTTAGCCTTAAAACTTTTGGATAACTCAGAAAATGAATTACTTTTTATTTCAATTTTAGGGGAATTTATTTCAATTTGAGCTTCATCATAATTTATAAATTTATAATTATTTTCTCCTAATTCAATTTTCATTCCATGATATTGAGATAGTTTCTTTTGTATGGCTACTATTTTTTCATTATGCTTATAATCACTTTGAGTATAATAATCATAAATAAAGAAATCATCTGCATATCTATCTTTTTCTTTATGGTCTAATTTATCTTCAATTCTTGTATCATCTCCATGAAGAAGTTGATTTAATGTTTTGTATGAGCTTTCTTTATTATCATAATCATCCTTTATCCTAGTAATATATGCAATTATTTCATTTTTTGGAAGAGACATATTAAAAGCTACTTGTGTTTGATTAAATTCTCTCATTGGACGTTTAAAGTTTGGAAAAATTTTATTTATTTCATAAGAGTTTGTTCCTTCAAATATACCTTGATAACTAACATAACAATCATTCTTTTCTGAATGTTCTTTGTATCTTTTATCATTCTTTATACCAAATGTGGAATTAACAACTTTTTCAAAATGTTCATTTAGTTCACTGTCAGTTTCATAGTGATTTGATTCATCAAAAATATTTTCCCAACCTTTAGGAATATTAATTTCTTTACAATCATGTATCATGTAGTATTTATCTTCTAATAAATTGGAAGCTTTTGCGAGTGTTTTTGTAATGTCATTTAAACTTTGCAATAAATCAAAATTATCAAAATCAATATTAAGTAAAATATTTATACTTTTAAAATATTCTGATATGTTATTTACAGTTTCTTTTAGTGAATCTTTTATATAAAATTTTACAAAATCCTGCATTTCATCATGATTATACGTTGTCATTGTTAATTTAAATAATTCTTCATTCGCAATAGTGAGTAATATTATATTTTTTAATAGAAGTTTAACTTCTTTATTTCTTATAGCCATTTCATAAGATATACAATGAGTTAACTCGTATGGTTTATAGTTTTCAATTACTTTATATTTTTCATCACATCTTTTTGGTAATTTACTATCTTTTATAATTTTCTGGATTTCTTTTTTACAATTTTCAGGCTTTTCAATATCTATAATAATATTAGCAATATCTTTAATATTATTTGGATGTGTTGCATAATTAAGTACTTCTTTATCTTTCAATTCTTCACTATAAGTTTTTCTTGAAATAGAATTAAAAGATAAAATTTCTATGATTTTTTTACTATTTTTACAATCTTTTAAATGTGCATAGTTAGAAACAATGAAATCAATAGTTCCTTTATTCTTTATATAATTCATAATAATATTATTATAAGAATTTTTATCTTTATCTAATTCTATAGGTTTAATCATATATTCTAAAATAATAGCTGTAATATCTTGTATTTCATATTTATCAAAGAATTTTTTTTCATTTTCAATAAAAGAGTATATTTGATCATTACTATTATCTACTGGAAAGTCATTAATAGAGTATAGTATATCATCTACAAAATTCTTAATTTGAGAAAATTTAAGTTCCATTTCATCATATGTAATTTTTTCGCCATTATTTAATTTTTCAAGAAACTCCATAATCATATCTTTTAATACTTTTTTGTCAACTTGCATGATATTTCACCTGATAATCTAAGATAATTTTTGAAATTGTACCAAATATTTTAGTGAATCTTTTAACAGTCTCAATATTTTAAAACCAAAAAATTTCACCAATATATCATAAACACAACCAAACCTATAGAGCAACTCAAAATGATGAGTTGTTCTGTACTTTTGTATCCCAAAAATCAAAAAAAGGATGTGAATATGAGTAAAGAATCTAAATGTTTTGACTTAAACAACCCTAAACAGAAAAAGCATTACGAAAATTGGAAAAGGTTTATTGAAAATTTAAGTAGTGATAAGCCAAAAGAAACAGAACCCAAAAGCAAAGAAAAAGAGAAAAAAACCTTTGAGGACTATTTCCCAGTTGGCACAATAACAAAGTGTTATGTAAATAAATCAGACTATGAGCCTATTTTAAGGGCATAAAAATGATTCCACCCACAATTTTACTTGCTATCGTAATAGCAGCAGCAACCATTGTCAAGGAGTACTTAGATTTAAAAGATGATGATTAAATCTTCTTCTATAAAATACTCTTTAAACCCCAAAAAAACAATCAAAAAACAAAAAAATTAAAAGGATAAAAAATGTCAAAAAATATAAAACCATTAACTAATGAGCAATTAAAAGTAAAAGCTCCAACTTTGTTTACAAGTGAACCACACTTTGAAGTAAGTGATAAATATCACTTTATTCCTACAATTGATGTAATTGAAGAAATTAGATTTCATAACTGGTATCCTGTATCTGTTGCAGTTGCAAATGTAAGAGATGAAGAAAAAGAAGGCTTCCAACAACACTGTGTTAGATTTAGACACTTTGAGGATTTATTAAATCCAAAAGATAATGCGGTTGAACTATTACTATTTAATAGTCATGATAGAAGTAAAGCTTTTAGTATAAGTGCAGGTATTTTTAGATTTGTCTGTGCCAATGGTTTAGTAATTTCTGATAGTGTTTTTGAAGCTTATAAAATTAAACATCTAGGTGAAAGAGATAATGATGTAGCTAATGCCGTTGCAAATATTACCTCTATCAAACCAAAACTTATGAAAAAAATAGAAAAGCTAGAATCAATTACTCTAAACCAAAGTGAAAAAGAATCATTTGCCAAATCTTCAATTCCTTTAAGATTTGAAGAACACCTTGAAATTAACCATAATGATTTATTAATCCCACATAGATTTGAAGATTCAAAAAATGATTTATATACAGTGTTAAATGTAATCCAAGAAAACCTTCTTAGAGGAAATATCTCTGGAATTAATAAAGAGACAAAAAGAAAATTCACAAGTAAAGAGATAACTTCTATAAGTAAAGATACAGATGTAAATAAAGGACTTTGGGAAATTGCTGAAAAGATAGCACTAATTAAAGATTGTTCTTATGATAGTCCAGTAATTGCTGCATAAGAGGAGTTAAAATGAAATTAGTAAATTATACTTTACAAACACAAATAGAATGCCTTAGTGAGAATAAAACAAATTCTCACTTCAAGGATTATCTAAAATCAGTTTTGGAAGACACTTCAAAACCATACTATCAAAGAGCCGATTATATAGGACTTTCACTAAATGAAATCAAATCAAAAATTGATACCCTCTCATCTGATATATCAGATTTACAAGCACTAAAAAAGAAACTTACCTCTGCCTTAGATATTGCAAAAGTTCAAGTAGCTGAAATCTTCATAGCAAATGGTATAGATAGAATTGATGGAAATATTATCTCTTCTCTAACTCTATCAAATGCCACTTCTAAGATCAAAGATGAAATCATCATTAAAAATGAAGATGCACTAATTAACTTAGGTTATGTGAAATTTAGTGTTGATATAGAAGCAGTTGAAAAAGCCCTTCTTACAAAAGAGGGAAAAAAAGAGTTAAAGAAATTTGTAGATGTTATTCCTATTACTATAAATACACCAGCAAAAATAAAAGTAAATACAAAAAGAACATCTGCAAATAATGTTGAAGCAGTAGAAACAGATGAAATTTTGGTTATTGAAGAAGAAATTGAAAATTATCAATCTGAAAAATTAGTAGCATAAGGAGGAAATTATAATGTTTAATAAAAATCAATTAGCTAGTTTAAATCAAGAATTAGATAGTTCAAGAATTAAAACAAGAGAAAAAGGAAATGTATCTTTATCTTATATAGAGGGCTTTGATGTAATAGATACTGCAAATTTAATATTTGGATATGGAAATTGGTCTTATCTTATTTCAAAACTTGAACAAGTTAGCCAAGAACAAAACCATAATCAAAACTTTGTAGTTTGCTATAAAGCAGTTGTAAAATTAATCATAAAAGATGAAAATCATGGTAAATCAATTTCAAGGCAAGATGTAGGATTTGGAACAGGTGTAAGTAAAACTCTAGCAGATTCAAATGAAAACGCAGGTAAAGAAGCAGTTACAGACGCACTTAAACGAGCCATGAGAAGCTTTGGAAATCAGTTTGGAAATTCACTATATGATAAAAGTAGAAATCATGCAAGTCAAGAGAGTTCTTATCAAGCTAATCAGAATCAAAACTATAATCAAAGACTAACACAAAATAACCAACAGCAACAAGCTTATCAAAATGATAATGTAAATAGAGCTACAAATTCAAACTTTAAAGGTGTTGGAAATCAGCAACAAACAGCTAGACAACAAAATCAGTTACAGAATCAGGCACAAAATCAAACTATGCAACAGCAAGTGCAAAATCCAAATAGTAGAAATGTAAATCAAAATCCAAATAATCAGCAGAATAATCCACCACAGCAAAACTCTTTCCAAAACAATCAATCCTTTGACCAATATGAGTATCAGCCTTTATATAATCTAGGATTAGATGTAATTGAGCAAAATGGCTTCTTGATTGTAACTGGAAATAACCAATACTCATACAAAGATGCCATTAAAGCTTGTGGATTTAGATTTGATAGTGCTTCAAAAACTTGGTACAAATCAATAGAAAGTGCTGCTTAAAATGAATAATTTAACAAAAAAGAGTTATCTATTCTTCTCAAAAGATGGCTATACCTATGATAAATCTCATAATCAAACTAATAATATGCAAATACTAGGTAGTGGTATGGGTAAAAATTTCAATGAAGCATTTAAGGATTTTAAGAAAAATCAATCCTATTTACTCTCATTAGATTATGAAAATGTAATGGCAGTAAAAACAGTTGGAAAGTTCATAACAAATATAAAACTAAAAGGAGGAAAATAAAAATGGAACTAATACCAAAAGAATTAATAAATACTATTCCAAAACTTTATGAAACAGAAGAACAAACAGACCCAATAGCCCATGTAAAGCTATTTTTAGATGGTTGGACTTGGTTTATCACTGAAATATCAATTGATAAAAATATTTGCTTTGGATATGTAATTTCACCCTTTGGAGCAGAACTTGGATATTTTTCATTAGAAGAAATAAAAAATATAAAAGGAAGTCTTGGAATTGGTGTTGAAAGAGATTTAGAATTTAAACCTACAAAACTATCAATTATCAAAAAGGCTTCGTAATGTTAAAAAATGAATACATTTATCAAGAAGCTAGAAATGGCTTTTTTGGTTGGACTAAAGAAGGATTAGAGTTTTTACTATCTCTTACTAGCAAGGATAAGAGGATTAGATATAAAATTAAAAAACAGATTGAGAAGCATACAAAAAAAGAAAAAATGTAGTCTAAGCCAAATGGTTTAGGCTATAAAAAGTAATTATCTTTTTTTTTTAATAATTAAACTAAAAGTACATAACTTTGTACATCTACCTAAAATCGAAAATATTAACAATATCTTCAATTTCTTATATAGTCAGATTCTCGTATACGTAGCTATGATAAAGTTTTTATAAATCCTTAATTTAGGTTCTTAAATAGTAATAATATATATTATTATAAATAGTTAATATATTCTAATATTACTATAGTACTTTAATAAATAATAAAAATAATATCATTAATATGTAGTAGTAAATATAGTAATAACATTTGTATACCAATATTTATACCATTATATGAAATAAAAAATATAAAGGATAAACATGGCATTTACAAAAGATAAAAGAAGAAGAATAAGTAATGAGAGTTATATAGATGCAATGCAAGATAAATATTCAAAAGTATGTGTAGTTAGAGTAGATTTAGAATATGCTAAAAATAAAGAAACTAACAAAGTTGAAATTACACTAAATGAAGCAAATAAGCACTTGAATAGATTATTGAACAATAGAAGGAATAATGAGATATTTGATAATAACATAGGCTACTTAATAAAAACAGAATATGGAGAAGATAGAAATGTACACTTTCATAGTTTTTTCTTCTATGATGGTCAAAAAGTACAAAAAGATATGATAAAAGCTGAGGATATAGGAAAATACTGGTCTGAAAATATTACAGATGGGAAAGGCACATATTATAGCTGCAATAGGAATGATTATAAAGATAAACATGCTATTGGTATGCTTGATTATAGAGACACAAAAAAAAGAAGAAATCTTGATTATGCAATGGCATATTTAGTTAAAGAAGATCAAAATATCGAAGTATTAAAAGAAAATGAAAAAGATAGGTCAATTAGAAGAGGAACAATGCCTAAAAATAAGAGTAATGCAGGTAGACCAAGAAATCAATAATTCATTTAATAGATAATATTTTATCAACTTATTTTGATAAAATCAGAAATACATAAAAGTAGAATAAAAACCTAAAACAAGGACTTCTATGACTTATTCATTGCTTGTTCTATTGTTTCATTGGAATTGTAGAATATGATTTAAAAAACTTGAAAATTAATAAGAATAGGAGTTGAATACTCCCATTCTTAAGCTATAAAATACCTTTTTTTGCTATTAAAAGTTTTGTTTGAATTAACATCTTGTTTGAAAAATTCATCTTTTTTAAGAAGCTTTAATAAATCTTTATTATTAGAAAAATACTTTTGACCATAGATTAAATTGAAGTATAAATAAAGATCTTGTTTTGAAATATATCCTGATGCATCATTTGACTCATCATTAAAATTATAAATCAATTCTTCGTATAAAATAGAATCTTTTTCAACATTATCAAAATAGCTAATATTCATTGATTTAATTGCATAGATAAATTCATCAATTTTTTGATTTAATTCTTCTGTATTAACAATTAAATTATTAAAATTATCTATGCTTCTATAGTAATGTTCAAGTAGATATTCTTTTAGCTCATCCCATTGAGCATCAGAAATATCCTTCTTACCATCTACAAGACTATCACTATTAGTGATTTTTATTATATCGTTTGAACCAACTGATAGATAAAATTCACCTGTTGCAAGTTTTTCAACATCTTCTAATTTTGTGTTTAAAGTGCCATTTAGTGCTTCAAGTGTTTTATTATGGTTTTTACCAATCAATTTAATATTAGTATTACTAAGAATAATATCTCTAAGAGCTGCATTTCTAATCTGAGAAATTGACTGATGAGCTAAAGTTAAATACAATTTATACTTTCTACTCTCAGTTAAAATTTCTTCAATTGTTGGAGTGATAAAGTTGTGAAACTCATCAATATGACAATAAGTTTTTACCCTATCTTTCTCATCAATATTTGCTCTTTTTAAAGCAATTATTTGAATTAGTCCAACAATAAATCTTGCATAATAAATATAGCTTTCAAGCATCTCTTCTTTTTGAATTCTAAAGATGATTACATTTCCTTTTGTATTCATAGTTTTTTCTAAATCAAAAGTACTAGATCCATTTAGTAAATTTTGAAGAACTGAATCTTTTAAGATTTTTGAAACTCTTCTTCTAACTGCATCTTGAGTTGGTTTTGAATTTTTGAAATAATCTTCAAAATATTCTTTTTCTAATAAATCAGGACAATTTCTTACAAGTTTTAAAAGTTCTGCATTTTTCTTATCATTAAGTAATTTTGAAAGTTCAAAAAAATCACTATTACCTTTTCTAAGTAGTAAGCAACAACAATAATATGTCATTTCTTCCATTGCACCACTAAACTTTTCATCGTCATTTACACTTTTAATAACTGACACAATAACTTTGGCTACTTTTTGAATATTTTTTTCACTTTTATCTTCTAACTCAAAAAGATTAAGTGTTGGAGTCATCCCATCTTGTAAACTTGGATCAATATATTTTAATTTATTTTTATCAATTGGCAACTTTGCTATTTCTTTACTCAAATCTCCATGTGGTTCTAAAAGTATTACAACACCATCATTTCTTAAAATATCACTATAAACTATAGATTTTAAAAGCTCGCTTTTACCAGAACCACTTTGTCCAGTAATATAAGTATGCATAAATCTTTCATGTGTAGGTATTAAAATTTCAAAACTATCGTCAAATGGATCTAAAATTGGCTGATGATTAAATCTCTTTAATAAATTTAGATTCTCTTCATCAATTTCATTTAGAAGTTCTGCAAACTTTTTATTGTATGTAATAAATTCTTTTTCAGAAAATGCTAGATTACCAATAGCTGAAAGTTCTTTTGAGAAATCTTCTAAACTATCTTGTAGATTTTTATATAAAGTAACCTTATCACTTACACCCATTTCAGACATAATATTTTCTATTGAATCTATGAAGAAAACATCACTAGAACTTAGAAAGTCTTTGAAAAAAACATCTTCTTTATCAACAGTAAAAATCACTTGACCATTAATTGGTACAAGTTTATTATCAATTTCAATAGATTTATATATTAAGATAGAAAAAAGTATCTCTTTCAATTTTTCTCTATTTTTTTCATCTTGTGGTATGTGATCAATATGATAAATTAATTTATATTTTATTATCTCTTCTGCACTCATTTTTTGCAACATTTCATCTGTAATTGTAATAAAATACTGTGAACCAAAAATTGGTTTTAAAATCTTTTGCATTAGAATATCTCTAGAAACATCTTTATTTCCAACAAGTATTATTGTATTTGATGAATTCAAATGTTTAAAAAACTTTCCTAATCTACTTGATAAAAATTTCAAATCTTTTATAGTAGTCATGCTCTGAATAAAATATCTTGCATGACTAATATAATTTTCATTTAGATTAAAATCAAGAAGTCTATTAAACAAGAAATAATTATGCAATAATTTATTTCTAATTATAGAACCTTCAAAACTTCTAAAAACTTCTTCACTTTGATAAATATCAAATACTTCATCATCTACAATTGGTATAGAACTAATAGCAATATAAGTTGTATCAACTCTAAATTCCATTTTTTTATAAGAAAGAACATCATTCAAATCATTTACAAGCTGAATATTAATATTTAAATATCTAGAAGAAATTTCTTTTTCTAGTTCTTCTTTAGTATAAATTCCCCATTCCACAAATTCACTCTTTTTAAAATAAAATTTGTCTTTAAATCTATACAAATTAATTGTCTGAAAAAGTTTATTTATATCTTGAAGAATATATTGCTCTTTATTTTTTAAGTAGTCATACCTTCTTTCTTCATTATTCATAATTTGATTAAAATTTGCTTGAGCATTCCAATATCTAAAATTAGAATTTTCAAGGTCTCTAATATTTCTATCATATTTATCAATTTGATTATACATATGATAATTAAGAACATTCAAATTATGTATATCTTGCTCATACTTCTGTAAATCTCCTTGAATTTGATTAGTATTATTAGTACTAGGTATAATTAAATTTTGCATTTGAAATCCTTTTCTATAAATGCCTTAAACTCCTACAAAAATAATTCTAATTAAAAAAATCAGTAATTATTCAAATGTAGGCATTGTTAAGTAATTGTTACTTAACACCAATTACTGTAAATGTATTTAAAAAGATAGTCACACTTTAATTTATAAACAGTAAGTTTTAAAAGAACATAATTAAACTTTTCATTGTTTAATTATTGGAATAATTCCATTTTTAGGGATATTTTTCAGGATGAGAGACTTTTAAATCATTTTCATTTGCTAACGAGTAAAAAAGTCAATTTTATGTAGGGAAAAATTTATGAGAAATACAAATTCGAGATTAAACATCAATTAGATATAATCAAAAAGTTTTTGTGCTACCCTTTATCGTGCTACCCAAAACAGCGTAAAAATGTATAAAAAATACAAAATGGGTAGCAATGGGGTAGCACGATTTAATATATTTAAGAAAGAAAGTTCAAAGAGTAACCTAAAATAGGGCTTTGAAGAGGATAAAAATAATATGATATTAATGATTGATAACTACGACTCTTTTACATATAATATAGTTCAATATTGCCTAGAGTTAGGAGCTGATTTAAAAATTATAAGAAATGATGAATTAACTTTAAAACAAATAGAAGATTTAAATCCAC
>JAQUIV010000055.1 GCA_028681275.1 Aliarcobacter sp. | reverse complement strand
ATTCACCTGCACCTGGTTTACATACATCTTCTAATTCTAAATCTTCAACTGTTCCAGCTTCAGAAGCTAATTGCATAATTGTAGATTGAGCTTTTTCATGTAAAATTAATCTTGTTGAATCCGCTTTTGGGTCACAACCAACGATTAATATTTTTTGACCATAATAATGACACATTGCTGCCAATGTATTTTGAGATGTAGTAGATTTACCAATCCCACCTTTTCCGTAAAACGCGATTTGTCTTAATGCTGACATTTTAACTCCTTTGATATATATGTTTACGAAATAGATAATTGCACTTTGCGTTCCACAGAAATTTTTTTTTAGAAATTTTTTTTAATTTTTTTAGAAATCCCTTAAATACGATATTCTTAGAGCTTTATTTTTTTTGAAATTTGTTTTTAGGATATTTTTTATCCTATTTTATGAATACAAAATTTGTAAATTTTTTGTAAAATTCGAGTAAAAAAAAGATTAAAAATGTAAATTATTTAATTTTTAGCTAGTATTAGAGTTATTAAAAAAATTTAAAAATAGAAGGATTAAGATAAATATGATTATAGATTCTTTATTAACACATTTTATTTTAACTATATTATTTAGTTTTCTCATTGGTTTAGAGTTAAGAGCATATAAACTAATGTTTCATCCAGATGATAGGGAATTTTTTGGAACAGTTAGAACTTACACTTTTGTAGGTGCTTTAGGATTTATTTTATACAAAATTGAACCAATTAACTTTGCTGTTTATATAGCTGGATTTGTTGGGGTTTCGTTATTGTTTATTCTTTTTTATAATAAACTATTACAGGATAAAAATCACAGTATTGTTTTATATTTAGTTTTATTAATTGTGTATAGTTTTGGACCTTTAACTGAACTTTTCCCTTTATGGTTTTCATCTTTCATTTTTGTAGTAACTATTTTCTTATTAAACTCAAAGAAAAATATATTGAGTTTCAACGTGAATATAAATATTTACGAATTTGAAACTTTAGGTAAAATGATTTTACTTTCAGCTGTTGTTCTTCCTTTACTTCCTGCTGATAAAGTAATTCCATATTTGGGGATTTCTTTATATAAAATTTGGTTAACAGTTGTGGTAATTTCTGCTATTTCTTATGCTGGTTATATTGTACAAAAGTATCTATTCCCATCAAAAGGTATATTTTTAACAGGTTTAATTGGAGGAACTTATTCTTCAACTGCAACAACAGTTGTTCTTGCAAAAAAAGCTTTTACTTTGGAAAAAGATCACATAGTTACAGCTTCAATAATTGCTGCAACTTCTATGATGTACATTAGAATCCTTATTATTTCGGCTATTTTTAATGAAGAAGTTGCCAAAACAATTTTGTTACCATTTTTGTTTTTTATTGTTTTAACGGCAATAATAACTTATATTTATTATAAAAAAGCATCAAATAATATAAGTAATTTTGAAATAAAAGATTCCAACCCACTAGAATTAGGTACGGCATTTATTTTTGCATTTTTGTTTATTATTACTATGTTAATTACAAATTTTGTTGTTGATAATTATGGTTCAAGTGGATTAAGATTTTTATCAATCATTGTTGGATTTACAGATATTGACCCATTTATCTTATCTTTATTAACTGGTAAATATACTATTGATGCATCTCAAATTGCATCTGCAATAATCATAGCTTCAGGTAGTAATAACATTTTAAAATCAGTTTATGCTTTATGGTTTGGAAAAAATAAAACTTTAGCTTGTTTTACTTGGTTAATGATTTTAGGTATTTTGACAATTTTAGTGGGATTTTTTATATAAATCTTCCACTAAAAAGTGATAGTTACACTTAATCCTTGATATTTTTTATCATCTATTAGGATTTCGCAATTATTTACGGTTAATAAAAATTTGTATATTTTTACAATAGTTTTGTAAGTATTTGTTAATCCTAAACCTTTTCCTTGTGTTTGGTGTTTTGTAGTAAAGTATGGTTCAAATATTTTAGGAAGAATATTTTCATCAATTCCTCCAGCATTATCTTCTATTTTTAATCTTAAATGATTATCTACACTATCAGTGCTTATACTAATTACTCTATTTTGTGTTTCATTTTCCAAAAAAGTTTCAATAGAGTTATTTAGAATATTAATTATTGCTTGTGAAAATTTTATTTTATCCACATAAATTTTGTAATCAAGGGTGAATTTTGTTAATACAGTTATATTATTTTGTATAAAAATAGTTTCCATTTCTTTTAAGATTTCGGTTATTAATTCATAAATACCATAAGATTTTTCAAAATTTTCAAAAATCATTGTGTCAAAATTGTTAATTGTTTTTGATAATTCATTTGAGATATTTACAATTTTATTCATATCTTCATTTAAACCTGAATAATCATATAAATCTAACTCTTTTTGTAATTTTATATTACTTGCAATAATTGAAATAGTACTTAAGGGTTGTTTCCATTGATGGGCGATATTTTGAACCAATTCATTTAATGATTCAAATCTTTTTTCCAACTCTAATAATTTTAAATTGGTGAAATTTCTTACAATTAATAAAATTTGTTCTTGATTTGGCATTAAATTCATTGTTATGTAAATAGCCATTGATTTTCCATATTTTGTTATAAATGTGGTTTCAAAGTTTTCAATATATCCATTTTTTATTACTTCATCAATTGCAATTTTTATTTTCTCTTTAGAAATTTCAGAGAAGAGTTGGAAAGATGAAAAATTAAGTAATTCTTCATAGGTATATTCACTTAGATTTTTGAAAGAGTCATTAAATTTTACAAAATTACCATTTAGATCTATTATGGCAATTCCATCCCTTGAACTATGAAATATAGTTTGGAATTCAACTTCTAACTCTTTTTCTTTTTCTAAATTATGAACGGTTATGTATAATAAAGGAGAATTAGGAACTAACTCAATTTTTTTGCTTTTAATTAAAACATTAATTGCTTTTCCATCTTTTGTTTTATGTTTAGTAACAAATTTATCCCAACCCTTTTCAAGAATATTTTTCTGTTTTTTTTGAATTCTCTCTTTTGAAATAAATTCTAAAGTTAAATCTTGGGGAGTGATATTTTTGAATTCTTCTTCTGTATAGTTATAAAGTTCTAAAGCTTTTTTATTGAAGATAATAAATTTTTGAGTCTTTAAATCTAAAATTAGAATCGCATCAAGTGATTCATTAAATAAAATAGATAGTAGAGTAGTATTTTGTTGATTATCCATAAAACTCCTTTTTCTCATTAAGTAATTATATATGAATTAAATGAAAAAAGGAATTTTTTATATGTAACTTTTCTCTTATAAATTCTCAACCTTATATAATTTTTTTCTCTCTTTAGAAGATGGGATATCTAATATTTTTCTATATTTAGTTATTGTTCTTCTCACCATTTTAAGACTAAATTTTGTTTCTATTAATTCCAAAATATTTTCATCAGTCAAAGGTTCATCTTTATTTTCATAATCAACTAAACTTTTTATATAACTTTTTATTTGAGAAGATGATAAATCTTTATCAACTGCATTTGAGAAAAAGAATTTCAGTGGAAAAATTCCTAAGTTACATTCAATATATTTATTTGAAACAGCTCTACTAATTGTTGATTCTGCAAATCCTAATTCAGCTGCAATCTCTTGCATAGAAAAAGGTCTTAGTTCTCCCCCAACAAAAAAAGAGATTTGTTTTTCTACGATTATTAAAACAATTTTATAAAGGGTTGATTTTCGCAAACTCAATAGATTTACTAAATCTTTTGCCTCTTTTAGTTTTTCTTTTATATTTTCATTTTTAGTATTAAATGGATTTTTTACTTTAATATCTGGATAATAGGCATTATTTATTCTAATATCTATATCTTCATTAATTTCAACAAAAAAATCAGGAACAACCTGTACATTGTCATTTATATAATCAATTGCCGGTGGATTATTAAAATATTTTATAATATCTTTTGCGTCATTAAATCTATGATGAGCTGCATATTTATCAACATGAGCTATATCTTTTATGATTTTTTTAGTGAAATTATATAATTCATCATCAATTTTTCTATCAATAGCATCTAACTGAAACAAAAAGGATTCTTGCAAATCTAATGCACCAACTCCACTTGGTTCTAGTCTTGCAAATCTTTGTCTTATAGATTCCACATACTCTTTGTATACGTTACAAGTAGCTGCGATTTTTTCTATATCACCATCAAAATATCCATTTTCATCTATATCACACAAAATTTCTAGTGCAACTTTTTTTGAATTTGGTGTTGGAAAAAGTGATTCATTTTCTATTTGGTCACTTAGTTTGTCATTCAAAGAGTTTGAATAAAAAGCTAATGATTCAACAAATTCTCCACTTGTACCATTTGAAGTAAAATTACTATAAAAATCTTTCGATTTTGTTACTTCCAAAAAAGGGTTTTCGTACGATAAGTTTGTTAGGTACGATTCTAAATCTTGGATAGATGTTTGAAGCATTGGTAGCCACAACTTTAATGATAGGTTTAAGTTCTGCTTTTGAGCAGTTGATATTGAAAGTGAATTTGCCATAGTTTTATTTTGCCCAAATTCAAAAAGAATTTGGGCATCCTTTAGTATATTTTTTAATACTTTATTCTAATTACACCGTTTGGTTTAACTATTTTCATTTGGCAAGATAATCTTGCTTTATCTGTATTTGTTCCCGCACCAGCTTCTGCAATTACTTTTTTCTCTTTTTCGTTGATTTCTGAAATAAATTCCATACCTTGTTCAATTGAAACTAAACATGTTCCACATTGACCATCTCTACAACCAAATGGTAAAGCTGAACCAGATGCTTCAACTACGTCTTGAATTGTGCTTCCTGGTTTTACGTTAATTGCTAAAAAGTCATTTACTATTTCTACTCTTGTTGTCATTTTTTTTCCCTTATTTTAATTTGAATGGTTTTACTAAAATATCACCCTTAACTAACATCATTGGTGCGATTCTGATTTTTGGACTAATTGTAAATTGTTGACATTGTTCAGCTTCACTTGCAGTAATTGCTCCAAGTTTAACTAAAATATCTAACTCCTCATCTTCCATATAACTTGTTGGTTCTTCATCACTTAAGTTTTCAACCGAAATTAAACACTTAGAATAATCACCATTAGCCGCAAATGGAATTGGTACATTTTTCTCTTTAGCTAACCTAACAATAGGTTCACCAATTTTTGCATCATATACCCCATCAGTCACCGCGTCAAAATGCATAAAAATCACTTTTGCCATACTTTTCCTCCTTCTACTATTTAATAGACTTGTTTACTAAAATAAGATCACCAAGCCAAGTAAAAAAGTTTCCTTAAGCTCTTTTACTTGGCTTGAGCAAAAATTATTTTGAGTAATATTTTTCTCTATGTTTTCTCATAAATTCAAGTTCTTCTTTAACTTCATCCCTATAATCTTCCATTGCTAATAGTTCGTGTTCCCTGCAACCAACTACCTCAATCAAAGCATTTAAATCTAAGAAATGAACTTCATAAACTCTAATTACTTGTAAAAACTCTCCGATTGATTTTATATATCCAATGGCACCTGCTTTAACCATAATTGTTCCAATAGGTGCATGTGGATATGTTCCATCATTTTTTATATCTTCAAGAAGTTTTACCTTTTGACCTATACCAAATTTTGCTTCGTCTTCGTCTCTACCTGATCTTGATGCAGTTACACTATCATGTAAAAATGTATTTGCATCAACTATCTCTTTATGATTAACACCCACAGCTTCCTCCTTGAGTTCCAGCAGAGCTAGTTCCACAAGATGAACAACCCTCTAGTTTCCCCGTTTCATACATATTCCAAACATCAGCAGCACTTGGAGAGTGACCAGTTTTGTAATCACCATAAACTCTAAGTAGTGAGAATTTTAGAAATTCCAATAGTTTGTTTTCATCTGAAATAGAATCAAGACCTTTTTTTATTAAAGTCCCGTACTCTTTCATCATATGAAATCTTTTTATGTTTATAAGTTTTTGGTCAAATTCCAAACCAAAAAATTCAAAAAAATCTTCAGTATCTCTTAGTTTATAAAAGTCATTTACACTTTGCATTTGTTATCCTTTTTATAGGTCTTCGATTTCTTCTTTTAAAATTTCAATCCAGTTTTTGATTCTCTCTTTTGTTAATGATTTTTCATTATGGTTATCTATTGCTAAACCACAGAATTTATCATCAATTTGTGCAAGAGAAAATTCATATTTATACCAACTAGCAGGAACAAATCCAACAGCAGTAGCCCCTGCTTTAGTAAATGTTTTATGAAGTTTTCCTAAAGCTGAACAGAAATGTTCCCCATGTTTTACACAATCCCCTGCTCCAAAAAATGCAACAGTTTTTCCAGAAAAATCAACATTATCAGACTCAATTTCTAAGATTGGATCAACCCAAGAGTGGTGAACATCACCTTGTCCCCAAGTTGAACTTCCTAAAAATAAAATGTCATACTCAAGAAGTTGATCAACATTGTCAAAATCTTCTTCCATATTTATAATTTCATCAACATCAAACTCTTTTGCTAATGCTTTTGCAATAGCCATTGAAGTACCACCAGCTGTTCCACAAAAAATTCCAATATTCGCCATCTCTAATCCTTAAATATTTTTATACTTATCATAAGTTTCTTGAGCATTTATAAGAAACTTTTCACCCTCTTTTTCTAAATCCTCATATGTTCTAAATGAATATCTATGAGCATCTTTGAAGAATTTTTCACAAAGAACTATTTTCCCTGCGAAAACCACAACCCTTCCAAATCCCTCGTGACTCATTTCCATTACAACTGAACACATTACACCTGTAATTTTCTCAAATGCAAGTGCAACAGCTTGGAAAATAAGTCTTATATCTTTGATTTGCATTTCATCAATATCAGCAATAATAGGAATATTTTTTAAATCTTCTTTTGTTCTGATATATTTTTCTCTTAATAAGTCTTCATCGCTTTTATTTGCCCAAGTTCCAAACTGGTCTAAAGCTCTTACTTGACCTACTAATGTATCAATAAATAGTTTTTTAGCGTCCATGTTAAGCAGCCTTTTTTTCAATAATTTTTTTAATAAATGGTGGTGGATTTGTATTTAACATAGCTGTTAATTTTTGTAGTTCTTCTTCTATTGAAACAGGATCTTTATATTTGATAGGAAATATTCCATTGTTTATGATTTTTGCAGCAGCAATTGCTCCAATATTTGTAAAATAAACAATATCTATACCTTTTAATAGTTCAACAGTTTTATCAGTATCTTTATCTTCAATTTTAATAATTTCACAAACAGTAGTTGCTTCTTTCCCTACTTCATAAACTGCAAATTGTTTTGCACTTCCAAAGTGAGAGTCAATATTTTCTAAATCACTTGTAGCAAAAGCGATTTTAACAGTTCCACTTGTTGGTTCGTTTGTTTGTATTTTTATACTTTTCATCTTACTATCCTAAAAGTTTATATCTTTTGAAATATATGCAATTAGTGTTCCATAAAATTAAATTCTATTTTCCTATGGCAAAAAGATAAAAAATATTGTTTTTAGTATCTAAAAATTCTTTAGTTTCATCGTCAAAATAGGCACCAATCCCACTACAAGAGAGATTTAAAGTTGTAGTTCTTAAATATAAAATTTGAGAAATAAATCCCGTTAGGATATAAGAATAAAAATAGTTGTGGTTTGCTTTAGAAGAAAAAATTAATGTAAAAGCACTTTGTCCACAAAGTTTTTGATTTAGTCCTAAAAGAGTGATTTTATCCCTAAAATCGCCCTCTTTTAGTAATGTTACATTTTTGTATAAACCTTTTTTTATCTCTTTTATATTGTTATTTACGAAATAAATCTCTATTCCAAACTTATTTGCGAACTCAAAAATATTTTTTGTAATAAATAAAAAATCTTTTTCTAAAATGCTTTCATTATTAAAAGCTCTAATTGAGCGTCTATTATTTATGGCATTTTGAAGATTTTCAGTTGAAAGGTCATTTAATAAATTGATATTTGAGATTTTCTCAAACTCATCTTTTAAACAATCTTTATAAAAATTTTCTACAAAAATCTCTTTTAATTGATAATCACAAGCACATACATTTATTATTGGGCTTCGTAATTTTTTTGGTTCTATTGATTTTTCTGATTTTACAGTGATGCTTGTATAAAATGATTCAAAATTATCAAAAGAAAACTCTTCATTTAAAGCACTTTTATCAAAATTAAAATCAATTTCACACTCGATATTTTCAAGTTTTAAAGCTGAAAAAATTGAACTTAAAAAATGCCCAGTATCAAGTAAAAGGTATCTAATAGCTCTTTTTTCATATTTCCAAACAGTTCTAAAATAGGCATTTGAGATTAAAAATACAAATTTTTTTTGTTCTTTTTCTTTAAAATAAAACTCAACTCCATCATTACTTAATTCATGGATTAAAGTAAGATTATTTTCAAGTGGTTCATAGTGGTAAATACCACTAATAAATCCTTTAACCGCTCGTATTTGAATATATAATTCACAAGGATATAATCCTCCAGCACTAGGATTTGCCCTTAAATCAACTTTTTCTTTTCCATAAGTTTTTGTATCTGTGATTTTTCCAATATTTTTTATAAATTTTAACTCCTCATAATCATCAAGGTTAAATCTTTGATAAAAATGAGGATATTTTTTATAAGCTCTTGGCTGAGTTCTATAATCTATAAAGTTAGCTTGATTGAAGTACTTTTTTTGATTTATATCAGTTTGGTCATGATATATTTGCATTTTTCAGTAGTTTCACAATTTTTGGAGTTACTGCTAAATCTATTGCTTTAAAGCCATCTAAACTTTCAAAATCTGTTTTGGCATTATATTTTAAAAGTAGTTCAACAAAATCATCTTTTCCTGCACTTGCACAATACATTAAAGAAGTTACATCATTAACATTTTGTGAATTTATATCAATTCCGGCTTCTACTAAAGCTTCAAAACACTCATAAGAGTTTCCAAAACAGGCATTCCAAAGTGCAGAGTTTCCATCTACATTTTTGATATTTAAATCAACATTTAAAGCTAATAATTCATCTACGATTTTGATATTTGCTTCTCTACAAGCTTTCATTAAAGGTGAATTTCCATATTTCCCAACAGCATTTAAGTTATCAAGGGGATATTCGTTTTGGATAAGCCACTCTTTTAGTAAATCTGTCATTTAAACACCCATCCAGTTTTCGTGAGTATGACCTTTTGGTTTAAAGTTTACAGTTTCATTTAAAGTGATAGAAAAATCTTCAATTTTAAACTCATCTTCTAAATCAGCTGGAATCTCTTTGTATTTTATAACGCCCTCTTTATCAATAACAAAAATTGAGTTTGCAATCATAGAATCATCAATATTTACACCAAATTTAAGTGAAAAATCTTTGAAATCATTTGAAATAAAACCTTTATCTATTGCAAATTTTTCAGCAATATCTTCCATTTGTTCTGTATCACTTGTTGTGATAATATAAGCATTTACTTTTCTTTTTGTAGTAGTTATCACTTCATGCATATTAGAGTTGTATTTATTTACATCATTTAAAGTAATCATAACTTGAACACTAGGTGCCATTAAACCAATTACTTTTGTTTCATTATCTAACATTTTTACTCTAACTGCTGGTGCTTCACCCTCAATTTTTCTATCTTTTTTACCTAAAGCATAACTTTTATTTTTGTATGTAACTTCCATTTATAAAATTTCCTTGTGTATTATTTGGCAATCTTTATTTACCATGATTAATGATTTTATTAATTTATTTTCTTTGTCATCCAGGTTAAATGTTTTTGCAAATGACCTAAAATCATTTGAGATTATTGATTCATTTAAATCAAACTCTTTTATAATATTTTCTATCTCATTTTTTGAACTAGTTGTTATGATAAAACACTCTATTTCATTTTTTGAATGGTTAATACTATTTTTTAGTTCTTCGTTAAATTCATTTATATTTGGTAATGTGATAATAATTTGTGCATTTAATCGTGGCATTCCTATTAATTTTATAGTTTCATTTAACATTTTTACGTTTGTAAATGGAACTAATTGCATATTTGGATTAATGCTCATGTCCTGCTCCTAATTTATGATGATTTATTAAATTTGCTAATTCAAAAAGTAAATATGAACTTCCTTCATATAAAACATCATTTTTAAGTTGATTTCCTAAACTCTCAAAGTCAGGAAAACCTCTAACTAATAATGCTTTTTTATGTTTTATAGCCAGTCTTTCAGCGTGAAAATTCGATATTACTAAATCACCCTCTTGCAAAAATGATTCCACATCTTCAAAATCACCGATTAAAAGGTTTTCACATGGAATTTCATCTAATAAATCATTCCTATGAGTGGTCACTATCGCTTTTATATGTGCCCCTGCTTCAATGATTGTATTTGCAACACTTAAAGCTTGGTCAGGTTCAAGAGCAATTACCACTTTTGAGCTACCAATAACAAAATGAGTATCCAAAAGTGCATCTTGAAGTCTTTTTCTCCATCTTACAATTGAGGGATGTGGTTGAGAGATATTTTTTACTTTACATAAAACTTTGAAGAATTTATCACTTGCTTCAAGACCACCTAAAGAGTCAAAATGAAATAGTTTTATATTTGGATTTTTTTCAAGGATTTTATTTCCACATTTTTCTACACTTTGCCCGATTGTAAAAACAAGTGAAGAACTGCCTAGTTTTTTAATATCTTCAACAGATATTCCACCACTTGTTAATGCTCCTTGTTTTAATCCTAGGTGACCATCAAGCGATTCACTTAAATCTGGAAGCGAAAAAACCTCATAACCAAACAAAGAGATAGTATCTTTGATTTTTTCTACTTCTATTGGTTTTAGATTTACATTTGGGATTATTAAAGCTTTGTTTGAATCTATTTCAGTTGTAGATTGAACTAATTGTTGGATTATTGCTTCAATTGATTTTGAAAAACCACTTTCAAGTGAACCCTCAAAATCAGGAGTATTTACATAAACCATTTGTTGAATATCTTCAACTAATTTACTAGCTCCTTTTATATCATCACCTTTTGTTTCAGTAAGTCCCGTTGTAAAAAGTCCTACTAAATCAGGTTTTACTTTTTTTGTGATGTTTTTGATACTTTCACTTATTGCATAATCTCCCCCATCAATTACAGCTGTAATATCATTTACAGCAGTTGTTTGAACAGCGATTGGGTCATTAAAATGTCATGTGAAAAATACTTTAGAAAATGAGGCACAACCTTGCGCACCATGCATTAAAGGCATACAGTTTTTAATACCTAAAAAGCATAACATAGCGCCCATAGGTTGAGATAATTTTATTGGATTTAATTGTAAAGGTTTAGAAGATATTGCTTCCATAATAATTCCTTATAAGG
>JAQUIV010000054.1 GCA_028681275.1 Aliarcobacter sp. | reverse complement strand
ATACAACTTTATCATTTTTATCAACATTTACAATAATTACACCAGCTGTATTTCTTCCAGCTTTTCTAATTGATTGCATATCAACTCTAATCATTTTTCCAATTGAAGTTAATAACATTAAATCTTGTGTATCATCAACTAAAACTTCACCAATAACATTTCCTGTTTTTGGAGATAATTTCATAGAAATAACACCTGAACCTGCTCTATTTGTAAGTCTATATTCACTTACAGTTGTTCTTTTTCCGATACCTTTTTCTGATACAGTTAAAAGTTCTTGTTCTTCATTACTTACAACATCAGCATCTACAACAAAGTCAATATCATGTTTAAACTTGATACCTCTAACCCCTCTTGTACTTCTTCCTTGGTCTCTTGTTTTTTCGATTTCAAATCTAATACATTGCCCCATGCTTGTGAAAATCATTAAATATTGAGTTTCTACATCTGCAATTTTTGCAGTTACAATTTCATCTAAATCATCTAAAACAATAGCTCTTACACCGTTGCTTCTAATATTTGAGAATTCACTTAATGATGTTCTTTTTATAATTCCATTTCTTGTGAAGAATACTAAAGATTTAGATTCGTCAAAATCTGGAGTTGGAATAATTTCCATAATTTTTTCATCAGGTCTTAAATTGATTAAGTTAACAACTGCTTTACCTTTAGCAGTTCTGCTTCCTTCTGGAATTTTGTAAACTTTTAACCAATATAACTGACCCATATTTGTAACAAACATTAATGTATCATGAGTATTACTTACAAAGAATTTCTCGATAAAGTCATCATCGTGAGTAGTCACGGCTACTTTACCTTTTCCACCTCTTCTTTGTTTTTCATAAGATTTAATTGGAACTCTTTTTACATAACCATTATGAGTGATTGTAACAACCATTGGTTCATTTGGAATTAAATCTTCAATATCGATTTCATCATAAGAGTCTTCAATATCTGTTTTTCTATCACTTGCGAATCTTTCTTGAATATCAGTTAATTCTTCTTTGATAATTTCATTTAATTTTTCTTCTGATTTTAAAATAGCTTCTAATTCAGCAATTAAAATCATTAATTCTTGATATTCAGCTTCTAATTTATCTCTTTGAAGACCTGTTAATCTTCCTAATCTCATATCTAAAATAGCTTGAGATTGAATTGGACTTAATCCAAATCTATTTTGTAAACTATCTTTTGCTTCCTGGTCATTTGCACTAGCTCTAATGATTTTAACAACTTCATCAATATTGTCTAAAGCAATTTTTAAACCTTCTAAAATGTGAGCTCTAGCTTTTGCTTTTTCTAAATCAAAAATTGTTCTTCTAATAATTACTGTTTTTCTATGTGATAAGAAAACATTTAATAATTGAGGTAATGTAAATACTTTTGGTTCTTTATTATGAACAGCTAATAAAATAATCCCAAATGTCGTTTCCATTGGAGTTGATTTATATAAATTGTTCAGAACTATTTCACTCATTGCATCTTTTTTAAGCTCAATTACAACTCTGATTCCTTCTCTGTCAGATTCATCTCTAACTTCTGAAATTCCATCAATTTGTTTATCTTTTGCTAAGTTTGCGATAAGTTCGATTAGTCTTGCTTTGTTCACTTGATAAGGTAATTCATCAAGAACGATAATCTCTTTTTTACCTCTTGTTTCAATGTGATGTTTAGCTCTAATTCTTACTCTTCCTCTTCCTGTATTATACGCATCAATAATACCTCTTCGTCCAAAGATAGTTCCACCTGTTGGGAAATCTGGACCTTTGATAAATTGCATTAGTTCATCAGCAGTTGCATCTGGATTATCAATTGTATATAAAACAGCTTCTAATAACTCATTAATATTATGAGGAGGAATTTTTGTAGCCATACCAACCGCAATACCCTCACTTCCATTTAATAAAAGTGTTGGAACTCTTGTTGGAAGAACAGAAGGTTCTTTCATTGTATCATCGTAGTTTGGAGTAAAGTTTACAGTATCTTTATCTAAATCTCTTAATACTTCTTCAGCTATTTTTGTCATTCTAGCTTCGGTATATCTCATTGCTGCTGCACTATCACCATCAACAGAACCGAAGTTTCCTTGACCATCTACAAGTGGAGCTCTCATTGAGAAATCTTGAGCCATTCTTACTAATGCATCATAAACAGATGTATCACCATGTGGATGGTATTTACCGATAACATCTCCAACAATTCTTGCAGATTTTTTATATGCAGATTTTGAAGTAATATTTAAATCATGCATTGCAAATAAAATTCTTCTGTGAACTGGTTTTAAACCATCTTTTGCATCTGGTAATGCTCGACCTATAATAACACTCATAGAATAATCTAAATATGAAGCTTTTACTGAGTCTTCAATATTTATGTCTATAATATCTTGATTTTCGAAAAGGTTTTCCATAAAAAAAGGCCTTTGTAATATAAAATTGATTTATTATATCTAAAATGCGCTTAGCATAAGTTGTAATAAAATTTATTAAAATATAAATATAAAAAAAGGGGACAAAAGCCTAAACTTTCATCCCCTAATTTTTCAGATAACTAAAAAATTATTTTTCACTCTTATGTTTAATAATCATTGAGTAAATTTCATCTTTTAATTTTAATTTCTCTTTTTTCTTAGCTTCAATCTCAAATTGGTCAGCATGTGATTCTTCTAGTTTTGCAATAACATCATCTAACTCATTATGTTTTTCAAAAAGTTTATGAAAGTGTCCATCTTTTTGTTTTAATTCTGTAATTACATCTCTGTATTCGTGAAACATTTTGCATCCTATGTATTTAATTTTTTGGGATTATACTATCTAACTACTTAATTTTTTGTAAAAAATTATTTATTAGCTTCTATAATCCGCATTTATCTCAACGTATTTATAACCTAAATCACAACCATAAGCTGTGAATTTACCATCACCTAAACCTATATCACAGATAATTTTATATTTATCTTTTTTTAGAACTTCACCAGCTTTTGCTTCAGTTGCTGCATCAAAACAAATTTCACCTTTGTTAAAAACAACAACATCATTATATGAAATTACTAATTTTTCATCATCACAATCAATTCTTGAAGCTCCAATTGTTGAAGCAATTCTTCCAAAATTTGGATCTTCTCCAAAAAGTGCAGTTTTTACTAATAATGAATTTGATAAAGCTTTTGCTGCTATCATTGCTTGTTCATCTGAAACTGCATTAATAACTTCAAATGCAGCAACTTTTTTAGCACCTTCACCATCAGCAACCATTAACATAGCCATATCAAACATTACAAGTCTTAAAACTTCTGTAAATGCATCTTTATCATAAGTTTTTGAGTTTCCATTTGCTAAAACCATAACTGTATCATTTGTTGAAGTATCTCCATCAACAGATATTGCATTAAATGTTGTTTCACTATTAACTTTTAATGCTTCTTTAATATCTTCAAATGGAGCTGCTGCATCAGTACAAATAAAACAAAGCATTGTTGCAAGATTTGGATTTATCATTCCAGCACCTTTTGCAACAGCTCCTATTTTAAAAGAAGTTCCATTTTCAAGTTTTACTTCATACATACAACTTTTTGGATATGCATCTGTTGTCATAATTGCTTTTGATAAATTTTCACCATTTTTTGAAGTTAAATCAAATTTTTTCGCACCTGCAACAATTTTTTCAATAGGTAATGGATTTCCAATAACACCTGTTGAACTCATAATTGGATTAACTAAATCAAAATCTAATTGAGAAAACAGAGTATTAATATTTTCAATACCTTTTCTTCCTGTTAGTGCATTTGCATTTTTAGAATTTATTAAAACAAAATTTGTTTTAAATCCCTCTTCATATTGTAAAAAATGTTTTAATGGAGCTGCTTGAAATCTATTTTCTGTAAAAATTGCTCCAACAGTACAAGGTTTATCACTATAGATAAATCCTAAATCATTATTTCCATTTGGCTTAAGCCCTGCATGAATTCCATCACAATAAAATCCATCTATTTGATCAATATAACCCTTGATTGGTAAAATAGTAAACATAATTTTATATATCCTCTGGTTTTTTAGTTAAATTTATAATTTTTTTAGCTCTTACAATACCTTTTTGAGAGCCAACCAATAACAATTTAGAATTTGCAGTTATTGGCATTGTTCCCTTTGGCATTTGTATAAATCTACCTTTTTCTTCTGTTATTCCAATAATCGAAACTTTTAATCTATCCCTTAAATGTAAATCTTTTATCTCTCTATTTACTACCCAAGAATCTTCTGTTACAAAAACTTCTTCCATATCTATTGGCGTATCTCTTTTATATAAAAACTCATCAAGAACATTTTCCATATCTGGTCTTATAGCCATTGCTGAAACTCTTTTTGCCATTAAAGATGGAGTTGCAACAACTTTATCAGCTCCAAGTTTTTTAAGTCTGATTTTTTCATTTTGCGTTTCAGCATTTGAAATAATTAAAAAAGGATTTCTTCCCAACTCTTTTTCATAAAGTCTAACAGATGCAATTAAAGTAATATTATCTGAGATATTTTTTGATAAAGAGATTGCACCTTTTGCAGAACTTAGATGAGACTTTAAAAAAGCAACCTCTTTATATGGTTCTTCTTTCACAAAATATGGATAATTGTTCTCTTTTGCTATTTGTTCAATATCTTCTCTTGGATCAACAACTACAAAAGGAATATGATTTTCTCTAAATTGACGTGCAAGTTGTGCTGTATATTCATTATGATAACAAATCACAAAATGTCTTCTTAATCTTGCTATTTTATAAAGCATTTTTCTCTCCCGTAATAATACTAATAAAGAACCATTTGCTATAACATCAATTACGATACCCACAGAAAAAGTTAATGTTGCAAAACCTGCCAACATTAAACATACAGTAAATACAATTCCTTGATTACTGAAATTTGCTTCATTTAATGCACCAAATCCTGTTGTTGTAAATGTATAGGCTGATTGAAAAATAGCATGCATAATTGAATAATCTTCAATGTAAACATAACCTAAAGTTCCTATCATCATTATAGACTGAATCAGAATTAATGGTAATCTAAAAGGTTTTAATTGTGAATATATTAAGGGATTTAAATCGTATTGAGGTTTGGCTGTTCTTATTTCCCAGCCAATAGCCTTTTTTACTTTAGTAAAGATGCTCATGAAAGCACTTTTCTAGAGCCTTCTTATGAGTGTTTTTTAAGAGTTCTTAACTCTTTTGCAGAAATTTTTAACTTAGTTGTAGTTCCATCTTCTAGTGTAACTCTAACTGTTCTGATGTTTGGTAAAAATCTTCTTTTAGTTCTGTTTTTAGCATGACTTACGTTGTTTCCAGACATAGGTCCTTTTCCAGATATTGCACATCTTCTTGACATTTGTATTCCTTCTATAGTGAAAAATATTTGCGTATTGTATCTTAAATTTCTTAAGTTAAATTTAAACATTTTTTATGATATGATTTATTTTCTCCAAATTGCTTTCTAAAGTGAACTCTAAAGCCAATTCTCTATTTTGTTTTTTTATCTCGATTAAGTCATTTTCACCTTGTAAAATTGCATCAATTTTAAAAGTTGTACTTGGATCTGAGGGGCTATCTAAAGATGCAAAAACATCTAAAATCTCTTTAGCATCGTTTTCTAAACTTAAAAAAACAGCACACTCACAAAACATAGCTTTTACAATATTTGTTGAAAAAGATTTATTATAGGTTGGTAATAAAAATATATCTGAAGCAAAAAATAAATCATCTATATTTTTATAATCTTCAAGCAGTATTATTTTATCTTCTATTTTTTGATATTTTGTAAGCTGAAATTGTAAAGCTGCAAGTTGTTTTTTTTCACCAGCAATTATAATTTTGAAATTTTCATAAGTTAAAGAAGAACAGATATCTAAAAACTCTTTAACTCCCGAAGATTTAATATTTTTAGCAGTAAAAAATATAATTTTATTTGCTAAATCAATTTTTAATTCTTCACAAATTTTTTCTTTTGTTTCTTCTGGATTTTTGTATTTAACATTTATGCTTGGGTAAATTACTTTTATTTTTTCGTGAGAAATTTTTGTTTTTGCGATTATTTGGTTCATTGAAGCAAAAGTATTTGCTATTGTAATTTTTGAATTTTTAATATTTTCAATAGATTTTTCATCCAAAACTCCAGTATGAAAATATATATCCGCATATTTCTTTTTTGAAAAAAGATTAGAAAAAAAATTGCCCTCTTTTATAGTTTCAATATTTTTTTGTTTTTCTAACTCTTTAATTAATATGTTTGATGATTTGTATAAAATTGTTGTATTCATTGTTACTTTCTAAAAAATGCTAATTTATGCCCTATTGTACTTAAAAGAGCTTTATGATAATATTTAAAGAGTAAAGAATAAAGGATTTATGATTTCAAATTTAAATAAAAAAGTTATTTTTCTTGATAGAGATGGTGTAATAAACCATGATTATGGTTATGTAAGTGAAATTGAAAAGTTTCATTTCATTGACGGAGTATTTGAAGCTTGTGAATATTTCCAAAAATTAGGATATGAGATAATTATTATTACAAATCAATCAGGTATTGGCAGAAATTATTTCAGTGAAAAAAAATTTATAGAATTAACAAATTGGATGCTAGATAAATTCAATGAAAATGGTATTAAAATATTAAAAGTTTATTATTGTCCTCATAATCCAGATGAAAATTGTAATTGTCGAAAACCAAATCCTGGAATGATAAATCGAGCAATGAATGACTTTAAAATTGATTTAAATAACTCATGGTTAATTGGTGATAAAATTTCAGATATTCAAACAGCCCTAAATGTAAATATTAAAAACAGTATTTTAATACTTGACTCTTCAATAAAAGAAAGTGATAAAAACATCGCTTCAATAACTGCTAATAGCTTATTTGATACAATAAATATAATTAAAGAATAAGGGTTTTTAATGACTTATAATGATATAGATTTTAATACTAAAACTATTTTGATAACGGGTGGAGCTGGGTTTATTGGCTCTAATTTAGCATTTTATTTTCAAGAAAATTTCCCCATGGCTAAAGTAATTATCCTTGATTGTTTTAGAAGTGGAGAGACTTTTGCAAATGGAAATTTAAAAAGTTTTGGTCATTTTAAAAACTTATTGGGTTTTAAAGGTATTGTAATTAGTGGAGATATAAATGATAAAAGTTTATTGAAAGATTTAGAAAACAATTACAAATTTGATTATATCTTTCATCAAGCTGCAATTTCTGATACAACAGTTGCAGAACAAGATTTAATGTTAAAAACAAATGTAAATGCATATGAAGATTTATTAAAAATTGCTATTAAACACAAAGCAAATATGATTTATGCAAGTAGTGCTGCAACTTATGGAGATAGTGATAGATTTGAAATTGGCTATGAAAAACCTAATAATGTTTATGGATTTTCAAAAGTTATGATGGATAATATTACTTATGAATATCTAAAAAAAGATTTAGGAATTTCAATAGTTGGATTAAAATATTTTAATGTTTATGGTCCAAAAGAATTTTTTAAAAATAAAACAGCTTCAATGATAGTACAGTTTGGTCATCAAATTTTAAAAGGTCAAACTCCAAAATTATTTGAAGGAAGTGACAAAATTTTAAGAGATTTTATTTATATAGAAGACGTTATTCAAGCAAATATAAAAGCTTGTAATCCTAAAAAATCCGGTATTTATAATGTAGGAACGGGAAAAGCTAGAAGTTTTGAAGATATAGTAAATATTTTACAAAAAGAGTTAGAAATAGATAATGGGAAAGAGTATATTCCAAATCCTTTTGTTGGGCAATATCAATTTTTTACACAAGCAAACATAACATCAACTGTGGAAAATTTGGGTTATAAACCAGAATATGAAATGGAAGATGGAATAAAAGCATATATTCCAGAAATTAAAAGATTATTTAAAGAAGAAGTAAAATAATGTTTAAATTAAAAGAAAAGACAAATATTCTTGTAATTGGTGATTTAATGATTGATCATTATTTATGGGGAAAATGTGAAAGAATATCTCCTGAAGCTCCTGTTCAAATAGTTAATATAGACAAAGAGAGTTCTGTATTAGGAGGAGCTGGAAATGTTATAAATAATCTTAGAGCTTTAGGTTCAAATGTTGATGTAATTAGTGTTATTGGAAATGACATGGCTGCAAAAGAACTTCAATTTTTATTGAACGATATTGATGTTAATTCTAATATGTTAATTATCGAAGAAAAAAGAAAAACATCTAAAAAAAGTCGTTTAATAGCTTCTCAACAACAAATTTTAAGATATGATAATGAAAGTATTGAAGATATTTCACCTAATAGTGAAGAAAAAATAATTAATATTTTAGATAAAAATATATTAAATTATGATGCTGTAATATTATCTGATTATGGAAAAGGTGTATTAACTAACTCTTTAACTCAAAAAATCATTTCTCTTTCAAATAAAAATAATATAAAAGTATTTGTTGATCCAAAGGGAAAAGATTATAGTAAATATAAAAATGCTTATACATTAACTCCTAATAAAAAAGAGGCAATAGAAGCTACAAATATTAATATTAAAAATGATGAAAGCCTAGAAAAAGCAATAAAACAATTAAAAGAAACTTGTAATTTAACCGTCTCTTTGATAACTCTTAGTGAAAATGGAATTGCAATATTTGATGATAATTTAAGAATTAAACCTACTGTTGCTAGAGAAGTTTATGATGTTACAGGAGCTGGTGATACTGTTATTGCTTCAATTACTTTTGCAATTGCAAACAATTTAGATATTGATGAAGCTATAAAATTTGCAAATCTTGCAGCAGGTGTTGTTGTAGGAAAAATTGGAAGTGCAACTGCAACATTAGATGAAATCTATGAATATGAATCAAGCTTACACAAATCAAACTCATCATCTCATATAAAAACTTTTGCAGAAATTGAAAAATTGGCTAAAAAATTCCATGAAAAAGGTAAAAAAATAGTTTTTACAAATGGATGTTTTGACATATTACATGCAGGTCATGTAAAATATTTACAAGAAGCAAAAAATTATGGGGATATTTTAATCTTAGGATTAAATGCTGATAATTCTGTAAGAAAATTAAAAGGTCCAACAAGACCTATAAATAACCAAAATGATAGAGCTTATATTTTAGCTTCTTTAGAATCTGTTGATTATGTGGTAATCTTTGAAGAAGAGACTCCTTATGAATTAATAAAACTAATTAAACCTAATACTTTAGTAAAAGGTGGAGATTACGAAGGTAAAATTGTAGTAGGACAAGATATAGCAAATGAGTTAAAACTTGTACAATTTGTAGATGGGAAAAGTACAACAAATACTATTAAAAGGATTCAAAATAGTGAAACAAGCAATTAAAAATGAATTTTCATCGCATTTAGAAACAATTACTAAAGTAATAAATCTTATGGAAGAAAAACTAGAAGCTGCTTCTATTTTAGCTGTTGAAACACTAAAAAATGGAAATAAAATATTACTTTGTGGAAATGGTGGAAGTGCAGCTGATGCTCAACATATTGCAGCAGAATTAACAGGAAGATATAAAACTGAAAGAAGAGGTTTACCAGGAATCGCTCTTACAACAGATACAAGTGCATTAACTGCCATTGGAAACGATTATGGTTATGACAGAGTTTTTGATAGACAAGTTGAAGCACTTGCAAATAAAGGTGATTTAATCATTGGTATTTCAACAAGTGGGAATAGTAAAAACATAATATCTGCTTTGAAATTAGGAAAAGAGTTAGGTTGTAAAACTTTAGGATTTTCTGGAAGAGATGGTGGTGCTATGAATGTAGTTTGTGATATAAATCTAATAGTTCCATCAAATGACACTCCTCGAATCCAAGAAATGCATATATTATTTGGACATACCATTTGTCAAATTATTGATAATGAATTAAGTTAAATAGTTTTTCTATTTACTTAATTCTTTTGATAACTCTGTTGTAATAAAATCTGAAGCCTTAAAACCCCAGTGTGCATCATCTATATAAAAAATATCTTTCTCTTTTTTCTCTAATTGTGTTGCCAAAATCTTTTTTGTATCGACAAATATATATTTTTTATCTAATTTTCTAAACTTATCAAACAATTCATCTTTAGGATATTTATTATTAATAATATAAGGTGAATATAAGTCATATTTATTAACAGCTGGCATAAATATCAGCTTTATATTTGATTTTGATAAAAGATCTGATAAAACATTTAAATTATCATTAACAACTCTTAAATTTTCATCATTTATTTTTCTTAAATATTTAATATCATTTGTATAAAAAATTAAATCTTTTTTATCTAAAGAGAAATAATTATCATCTAATTGTGCTTTATATACCGAAGAAAAAAAAGCTTTATCTGAAAAATTATATAAAAAGTTATAAGCTAGAAATTTAAAATTTCCAGTATTTATAAATGATACATCTGGTAAAAGATTCTCTTTAATTTCCTCTTTACTTGTGTTAAAACCATACATCTTATAAATTTCATTTATATCCATATTTTTTGTAACATCTAAATCAAAAGAAAAACGATCAAATATTGCCCAAGGAACACACTCAACCAATATAAATTTTACTTTATTTTTCTCTAAAAATCCACTATTATTTAAATAAACAACTGTCTCTAATGAATTTCTAGAATTTGGAAGATTATGTAGATTTAATATATTTAAATTTGATTTTGTAGCTAAATAATCTTGATAATATCTATTTTCTCCACCTGCACCACCATTTGAAAAAGAGTCTCCAATAGTAATCATATCAATATTGCCAGAGTTATAACTATTTATATCTATCATTTTCTTTTCTAAAGTTCTTAAATTTTTTCGCTCAAAATTTAAATTTGTTAAATATGACATTCTTGATAAATCACCAGTATGTTTGTCTGAACTATTTGTCAAAATATCTTTGGTAAAAAAGTTCCAAATAATCAAATTTATACTTACAAAAATAAAAATTATACTAAAAAATATTTTGCAAAATTTTTCATATCCCATCAAAATATCCTTAAAAATTAAAATACAAGAATTCAGAAACTTGTGACATACTCAAAAGTGTTCCTATAAATAGCACTATTAAAAATAGTAAACCTGTTAAATTAAATTTAAATATTTTTGAATATTCCATAGAATTTTTAGAAAATAAAACAAAAAAGATTCCAGCAATAATAAAAGAAAAAGAGGTACTTCCAAAAATTAATTTTCCAAATAACTCAGGATTATTTGAAATAATTGATTTAAAAAATCCAATTTTATATATCAATTTATCAGAGATAACCACACCAGATAAACCAGCCATTCCCTTTAAAACCTTAATAGCATCTTCCCACTCTTTTGCTCTAAAAAATATCCATGCTACATTCACAAAGTTAAATGTTATAAACCATGCAAGGATTA
>JAQUIV010000053.1 GCA_028681275.1 Aliarcobacter sp. | reverse complement strand
AACAGACTTTGGCTTATGGTTCAGGTTCATGTAGAGATTTTGCTTTTTTATTTATGGAAGCCGTTAAATGTTTAGGTTTAGCTACAAGATTTGTAAGTGGTTATTTATATGCTCCATTAATGTCACAGGAAGTAGGTTCAACCCATGCTTGGGCTGAAGTTTATATTCCAGGAGGTGGTTGGATTGGTTTTGATCCAACCACTGGAAATATTGTAGGAACTGAACATATTTCAGTTGCAGTTTCAAGATTACCTGATAATGTTCCTCCAATTGCCGGTTCATTTCTTGGAGTTTCAGGTTCAACTCTAAATGTTGGAGTTTGGGTTACTAAAATTTGATTTTATTTAAGTTGCCCTGCATTTATAATTAGGTTTGGATATTGATTTAGGAAATCTTTTTTCCATATAGTATTTATATAATTATTTTTTAGAGTATCAAATTCCATATTGTCTGATATATTTAAATTATATAACTCATTTTCATTTTTTATTTTCTCATATCGTTTTATAATTTCACTTATTTGAATCTCTTTATCTATAATTTGATCTTTTCTATATGGAGTAATTGTTAATTTATACTTATCATTAACAATCTTTTCTTTGATTTTTCCAGTAAATTTTATCAAATTAAAGCCATTTCTTTGTTCCTCAAACATTTCATTAGATTTTTGTTTACACATAATAAAAAATAGAATATAAGCCAAATGTAACTCTTCATTTTCATTTTCCCAAGTCAAAAGAATTGTTGAAAGTGTATCAATAGCTTGGGATATATCTCTTAGGCTCAAATTAAAATACTGTGCATAAGTGCTAAACATAATAGCGTTTAGGTTTTTATTTTCATAATTTTCTGGGCTTAAAAGATTAAATATTTTTACTTTATCACTTAGTAATACATCAATCTCTTTTTCAAATAAAAATTTACAATAATCATAAATATCTGGTTCTTTTAGAGTATATTCTTGATTAAAAAATCTTTTTAGATAAGTTTCAGATGAAAAATTTGCTCCATAAATTGCATTTATTGAGTGTGAAAGTTCTTGTGAATTTGTAGCAACTATAAAATAGATACCTTCTATATCAAAAATATGTTTGATATTTTCAAGAAGTTCAATAGCATAGTTTGGTCTGCATCTATCTAATTCATCTATTAAAATAAATAGTGGTAGTTTTTTCTCTTGATTTTTTATCAATTCTAAAATTTCTAACATATTTATTTTAAACTCTTTAATACTTTTTTTGATTGTAGAATGCTCTTTTAGTGCTAGTTCAGTTGTTTTACTCATTATTGATGAAAGAGTTGTTTTTGCATCGTCCTTTACATCTTTTTTTTCCTCTTCATCTTCTGATAATAATTCATCAAATTGTTCTAATGATAATCCAGTTAAATGTTTTGTTAAAACAGAAATTAAAATAGGCAAAGAACTTTTAAATATACTGTTTAAAAAAGGTTTTTTTGTTTTATTATAAGCTTTTAAATATTTTTCTAATGAATTATTTATTTCAGAAAAAAAAGCTAATAATGGCTCTTTTGTAAAATCATTTTTCCATGCATCAAAATATATAACTTCATGTTCTTTTTCTAATTCTTCTTTTAAACTTTTTAGAAAAAATGTTTTACCATATCCCCATGGAGCATTTATATTTAAAACAAATGGGTCTTTTGTTTTTAATTCAAATCTTTTTGTTAAATAGTTTATTAAAAAATTTATTTCTTCTTTTCTGTTTAATTTATCTTCTTTTAAATCATGATTTTCTGACACTAAAATATTCCTTTAGATAATTTGTAAAATAATTCTATCATAATTAATAAATAACATTTAATAATTTATAAATTTAATATATATTGATAAAAATAATAAGAAACTATTTAGTAAATTTTATATAAAATTAACATAATTATTATATAAAATTAATAAAAATATATAATTATCAGGAGATATAAAATGAGTAGGGTGCAAAGACCATATCCAACATTTAGTTCTTATAGACGAGAATATAATTGGGAAAAAATAATGGAACCTAAAACTTTAGCAAGACATAAATGGTTAGGTAAAACATGGACAGACCTATATTTTCAAAATTTAGAAGATCAGTTTTTGAGGAATTTATCAACAGAAGAAATTATGAAAACTAGATGGTTTGAAAAATATGGTATTAAAGAACCACAATTTTAATATTTTTTATTTATATAAATCTTATATATTTATAATAGATTTATTTTTTTATAAGAAAAATTAATAAGGAGAAAGATGTCAAAAACTCAAGCAGAAATTTTTGAAAACAAATTATTAAAAATAATTAAAAATCAAAATAATATATATGATTTTATAGTTGAATATCTTAATGAAAAATCTTATGGAACTTTTAGAATTTTTTCAAAAAGGTTAAAAGAGTTAAATCTAAAACTATTTAATGAAAATTCTATTAGCGAAGAAGAGTATACAAAAATTAATAATGCAATAAAAAATAAGATAAAAATACGAAATCCTGAAGTGATATTTGATATGGATGCTTTTTATAAAAAATATATTGAGTTTTTTGAGCTCAATAAAAATGATGAAAAAAATCTTTTGAATATTCTTTTTTTGATGTTGCCTTTTTTATTTGTTAAGAGTTTTAAAGAGTTACAAGAGATAAAAATAAAAGATATAGAAATCCATGAGTTTAATAAATGTTTGGTGATTAAACATACAAATCCTTTAACGAATCAAAGTCATACTGTAAAAATGGCTAAGTTTTATAAGGAGTGGTTGTATCTTTTTAATTTTATAAAAGAGAATAAAAAAGAGAAATATTTATTTGAAAATGCTACTTCAAACTATACACAGTTTAATCAAAAATTAGACCCTTATCTTTTTGGTTTTGCCAATAAAAATATCAGTGATACAAAATATATTACTTTGATTAAAAATGCTTTAAAATACTCTAAAAAATCTATTTTTGAGGTTTTATAGAGCGAAGAAATATAGAGTTAAAAAAGATTATAAAATCTTTTTTAACTGGTTTTTGATAATAACTGGAACAAAAAACATAGAAACCACATAAGAGATTAAAGTTCCTCCTATAAGTGCCACTCCAAGCCCTCCAAAAACTGCATCATTAGCTATTAACGCACTCGCAAAAACAACTGTTAGAACGGTTAATATAATAGGTTTTGATCTTGTCGCTGATGCTTTTGCTATTGCTTCATTTATCGTTAAATTCTTTTCATGTACCAACTGTTTTGAGAAGTCTAAAATCAAAGTTGAATTTCTTGAGTTTATTCCAATAAGTCCAATAAATCCAATAAGTGAAGTTGCCGTTAAATAAAAAGTATCAGCTGTTATTAAATCCATAATTACATGGGCAAAAATAACCCCAATAATTGAAATAAAACTTGATAATACAATTCCTCCTGAAATAGCAAAACTTTTGTAATACATTACCATCAAAAAGAAGATTAAAACAAGTGCTATAATAAACGCTCCACCTAAATCAATAAAAGTATCAATTGTAACTTTTAGTTCTCCATCAAATACTAAATCAAATTTCTCTTTTGTATTTTTATCTATAAATGATAGATTTAACATATCTGTTTTTATTATTTCATAGTCATTTGATAAGGTTTTTAACATCTCATCTCTTGCATCTAAAAGTGGATAAATTTGGCTATCTTTAGATGTTTCTGCAATTACATTTATCATAGGATTTAAGTTTTTTGATGTAATAGTAGGTTCTTTTAAACTCTCTTTTATTGTTACAAATTCAGAGATACTAACCATATTGCCAAGATTGTTTATAACTTTTAGATTTTGAAGTTTTGCTTTTAAATCATTTTTTGAAGAGTTTTTTAGTAATCTTGAATCATCTAATCTTAAAAAAATTGGGATTTCATTTTGAGCATCACTTTTATTTATAACTGATACTTTCATTCCCTCAAAAGCTAAATAAAGAGTGTTTTTTATTTGTTCTAAATCTATATTACTTATGGTCGCTTTTTTGTCATCAAGTTCAAGTTCATACATTATAAAATCATCATCTGCTAAAACATCTATATCAACTAAAGTTGCTTGATTTTTTAATATTTGTGCAATTTTTAAAGAAAAATCTCTTCTATTTTGAAAGTTATTTCCACCATAAATTTCCGCTACAATAGAAGCTAAAACAGGAGGACCAGCTGGAAGTTCTATGAATTTGATATTTGCATTATACAAAGAGCAGTTTTTTTGAACTTCACCTCTAAGTTTTGTTATAAGATTGTAACTTGTGATATTTCTCTCTTTAGCTTTTTTAATATTTATCATCATTTCTGCTTGAGATTCTTTATCTTTTAAGGCACTTTGTTTTACTAAAGCTGCAAAATCCAAAGGTTGTCCCTCTTTTAAAAATACAGAAATATTTGTAATATTCTCATTTTTCTGAAGATTTAAAGCAATACAACTTGTAACTTCTTTTGTGTGATTTATACTTGAACCATCTTTTAAATCCACATAAATTGAAAAGGTATCAGAGTCTTTACTTGGAAGCATTTTGGCTTTTATTATTTGTGTTGGAAAAGTAGCAATACTTAAAACAAATAAAATAAAAGTAATCAAATATACTAAAAAAGATTTTTTTCTACTTTGTAAAATATCATATATTAATTTTTCTAATTTCATCAAAATATCCTACAAAAATTTTTTTACTAAATAAGGTGTAAACGCATAAGCAACAAACAATGACATGGTTAAAGAAATAGGTACAAATATTGGAAGAGGGTGCATAAATTGCCCCATCATTCCACCTACAAAAAACATAGGAATAAAAGTCATAATAATAGCTATTGTTGCTATGTTTGTTGGATTTCCTATTTCGTTTGTTGCATTTATAGAGATTATTGAAATATCCATATTTGGAGATTCAAGTTTATGTCTATGAATGTTTTCAATTACAATTATTGCTGCATCAACTAACATTCCAAGTGATACAATTAAGGCAAAAAGTGTAATTCTATTTATTGTTTCATCAATCATAAATCCAATAAAAAGAGTTAAAGATAAAATCATAGGAACCATTACAGATACAATCATAGCTTCTTTAAATCCCAAAGTGAAAATAAGTAAAATTGCAATTATTAAAATAGAAATCAACAAATCAGAAACCAAAGAATTTACAGCTTTATTTGCAGTATATCCATCATCTCTTGTGATTGTATATTTGATATTTTTTGCCAATAATTCATCTTTTATAGAATCCATATATTCAAAAATCTCTTCATTGATTGTAACCGAATTACTACCTTTTAATTTAGATGCTGTTAGTGTAATTTGATTTGATGACTCAAAATCTTCTATTACATCCCTTGTAAAAATTAAAGCCTCTTTTTTGTTTTGAATATCGTAAGATTTTTCTATATTTGCCACATCTTTTAGATAAATAGGAGTTTGAAAGTTATAAGAGATAATTAGATTTTCTAAATCTTTTTCACTTTCAATTGCTTGTTTTATTCCAAAAACTACCAAAGAAGAGTCTTGTGTATTTGAAGTGATATTTGGAGTTTTATATGAAAGAGCTTGGATTTGTTTCATCACTTGTCCTAAAGATAAGTTATATGAAGCCAATTTATTTGCATCAACTAAAACATTAAATTGCTCTTTTTTTTCACCTTTTAAGTCCACTAAAGCGACATTTTCTATTTTGTTTATCTCTTTTGTGATTTTATGAACTTCATCATAAAGTTTTGTTTGTGTAATCAAATCTTTATTATTTTCTTTAGCACTATAAAATGCAATCGTTGCTATTGGAATATCTGTATCTATATCCATTGTTTTTATCATTGGCTGCATCGCACCTTGGGGCATTAAATCCATATTTCTCATAACTTGGTCATAAAGTTTTAGATTTGATTTTTCTTTATCTTCACCGATGAAATATTGAACTTGCACGATTCCAACAGAATCTTTAGCATATGAGTAGATGTTTTCAACACCTTTTATCTCTTTTATTTTTTTTTCAAGTGGCTCAATAATAACTTTTTGAATTTCACTTGGTTTTGCACCTGGAAGTGCCACGATTACCACTCCACCACTTACTTTTATTTGTGGATTTTCTTCTCTGGGCATTATCAAAAGTGAGATATATCCTAAAGCTAAAATAAAAATACCAAAGATAAAAGTCAAAGGATGATTTATAAAAATAAGGGATAATTTCCCCGCTACATTTAAATTTTGATTCATAATAAATATCCTAATTTATATCTATTGAAATTTTTGAATACATTCCAGGATAGATATTAAAATCTTTTTTATCAAAAGAGATTTTTATAACAAACGAGTGAGTCATTCCAACTACATTTGGAATAATTGCTTCAATTTTTCCTTTTGTTCTAAAATTTTGTGAAGGAATTTCAATATTCACCTCTTGATTTATTTTAATATCATTTAAATTTGTTTCTGAAATATCAGCTTTGATTAAAAGATTTGATAAATCTGTAAGTATAAGTGCTGGCATTGCTGGCATTGACATTTCACCAGCTTTTATTGATTTTTTGATAATTAGCCCATTATTTGGAGCTTTGATTTTTAAATAATCATATTGAGCGTTTATCTCTTTTAATTTTGTTTTTGTAATAGAAATCATATTTTTTGTATTTGAGATATTTAATTCAAGTTGTTCAACATCATATTTTGAGACTAAATCTTGCTCTTGAAGTCTTTTATATCTAGCATGATTTAATTCCATATTTTGAAGTTGATTTTGTTGAATTTGAAGATTTAGTTCTAATTCTTTTTTGTTTGAATCAATATTTGAAGAGTCAATTTCATATAAAATATCACCTTTTTTTACAGTTGTTCCTTCACTTACATAAACCTCTTTGATTAATCCCATATTTCGGCTAGAAATTATCTTTTCATTATCAGAAATTACAGTTCCAGATAAATCTAGTTGATTTGCAAATAGATTTATGCAAAAAAAAGTTGTTAGAAATATTTTTATCATTAGTTATTTTCCTTATTGTTTAAGTTTTTTCCCAAAGCAAGATTTATTTTAGCTAGAGCAAGGGATTTTTCATAATTTGCTTGAATAAGTAAAGCCTCATTTTTTCTAAAATTTGCCTCTTGAGAAAGTAGGGTAGTCATTGAAATTAGGTGATTTTGGTATAAAAGTTTTGCTTGTTCTAATACTTCATTTGCTAGATTTTTAGCTTCAATTTTTTCTTTTAAAATATTTTCTTTAGTTTGAAGATTTAAAATAGTTTTTTGAAGTTCTAGTTTTATTGCATCTTTTAATTTTTCACTATTTAGTGAAGCTTTTGCATATTCAATTTTACTTTTTTCTTTTTCTATATCTCTTGTATTATCAAATAAAGTAAGATTTATTCCCACAAGTGCTATATAATAATCTTTTTCATCATCTAAAGTTAATTTATCATCATTAAAACCATACTCTAAGTGAGAATAAACACTAGGATAATAGGCTGAATTTGCTATGTTTATATTTTTTTTAGTGGCATTTACTTGAATATCTTGCATTTTTATTTCATCTCTATTTTCTAAAGCTTGATTGTAAAGTAGATTTTCTTGGGGTATTTCAAAATTTATATTTTCAAGGGATTCAACATCACTAATTGAATCGTCAGAAGATAAAAATTTTAAATAAGCTAGGGCTAATTCAAAGTTATTTGTAGCTTCAATTAGTTGTGAATTTATATTTAATTCATAAACTTTTGCTTCATTTACATCTATTTTTGTTACAAGTCCCTCTTTATGAAAAGCATCTGCTGATTTTACTATTTGAGTTATTGCAACTTTTGCTTTTTGTAAAGCTTTTACAAACTCTTTTGCAACAACAGCGCTATTATAGGCTTTTAAAACCTCAAAAGTTAACTCTTTTTTATCAAGATTATATTTTATTTCATTTGCTTTTTCTTGAAGTTCTAAAATATCTTTTTGATTTGAGAGTTTAAATCCTGTAAATAAAGGAACTTCATAAATTAGTTTTGTATTATAATTATTTCTAGCGTCTGGATAGTTTAAATCTCTTGGTTGAACATCCATTCCTTCATTTTGTTGAGCAAATCCAAAATCTCTAAATGTAGCTTCCCTTGAAGATAGTTTTGAATTAAAAACATAACCTGAATGGTTTGTTCTACTTAACTCTTCAGTTACTGAAAGTTTTCCATAATTTATAGAATCAATAGTTTTTGTATTTAGTTTTGCTAAATCTGTATTTAGTTGCTGATTTTTCAAATCTTTGTTATTTTCTAATGTTAAGTTCAATATTTTATCAAAATTAACACTTTGAGCATAAGTTACAGAAGCTAACAATAATGATAAATAAATCTTATGCATATTAAAATTTCCTATATTTATTTTGAATTTCTATTATATCTAAAAAATAGTATCTTATTGGCTTTAATTATAAAGAAATATTATAAAAATAGCTTATGAATTAAATATAATAATTACCTATAAAAAATAAATTAAATTTAATGTCAAAAAATGAGAGTTAATCCACCAAATATGTCGATTTAATAGTATTTATGTTAGAATCAGGGAATCCTATTATATAAGAACTTAAACTTGAAAAAGAAACTTAAATTTATTTTTGTAATATTGTTATTTATTTTGTTTAATGGTTGTGATAAAACAGATGAAAATGTGTATAAACCAGAGTATTCATCAAAATCTGCCATAGAGAAAAAAACCTATATATTTGGAATACATCCGTTACATAATCCAAAAAAACTTTTTGAAGTATATCAACCTTTGATTGATTATTTAAATACAAATTTAAAAGATGTAACTATAACTTTAGAAGCATCAAAAAATTATGAGGAATATGATAAAAAACTTTTTTCTGGTCATTTTGATTTTTCTCTTCCTAATCCATATCAAACCGTTGAAGCGACTAAATATGGTTACTCAATATTCGGTAAAATGGGTGATGACCAAAACTTTAGAGGAATTATTCTTGTTAGAAAGAATTCAGATATTAAAGAAATATCTGATTTAAAAGGTAAAAAAATAAGTTATCCTGCCTCAACAGCACTTGCAGCAACTATGATGCCTCAGCGTTTTTTACATGATAATGGAATAGATATAAACAAAGATGTAAAAAATTTATATGTTGGTTCTCAAGAATCATCTATAATGAATCTATTTTTAAATGAATCAGATGCAGCTGCAACTTGGCCTCCACCTTGGTTGGCATTTGAAAAAGAGAGACCAGAAATAGCAAAAGAGTTGGAAGTGAAATGGGAAACTTCATCTTTACCAAATAATGGTTTAGTTGTTAAAAAAAGTATAGATTCAAAATTAGTGGAAAAAATATCTACTTTGATGTTTAATCTTCATAATACTCAAGAAGGTCAAGAGATTCTAAAAGCTATGGAGCTAAGTAAATTTGAAAAAGCAGATTATAAAACTTATGAATCAGTTAGAGCTTTTTTAGATAAGTTTGAAAAAGAAATTCGTCCAATTAGGTTGTCTAATGATAAATAATATATTAAATTTTTGGAATTATAGTATTAAAAGACAATTAGTATTGGGAATAACTTTTTTAACTTTAGGTATGTTTTTAACTCTTTCTTTTGTTATTTTAGAAAAACAAAAAGTTTTTTTAAATGAATCAAATATAAATCAATCAAAAAATCGTACAAATTCTTTGGCAGTTAATAGTGCATCTTGGCTTATGTCAAATGATTATATTGGTTTACAAGAAGTAGTTGATTCTATTAGTTCATATAAAGATGAAGTTCATATTATGATTGTGGATTTAAAAGGAAAAATTGTTGCCCATTCTGATAAAAGTAAAGTAGGGCAATATCTAGTTGATGATTTGAGTGTAAAACATTTAAATAGTTTGACAAAAAATTTTGAAGTTTTGAAATTATATTCAACTAAAGATAATCATTTTATAGAAGTAGCTTCACCAATATTTTATAAAAATCAACTTTTAGGTTATGTTAGAAATCGAATGGATAATAAATATTGGATTAATTCATTTGAAACAATTAAAAATGAGTTTATGTTATTTACCTTTATTGCAACCCTTTTTGCTATATTATTTGCTTATTTAAGTGCAAATATTCTTACTAAGAATTTTTATAATTTAATTGATGTTACAAAAAAAATCAAAGCTGGTGAAAAAAATATTAAAGCTAATGAAAATGTTGTAAAAGAGATACAACTATTATCAAAAGAGTTTAACAGTATGATAGAAGTAAAAGAAAAAAATGAACAAGTTATCCTTGAACTTAATCAAAATCTTGAAAAAATAGTTCAAGAAAGAACTAAAGAGTTAAATTTTTTAAACGAAAATCTTGAAGAAAAAATAGCCCAATAAGTTGAAAAAAATAGACAAAAAGATGTTTTTATTCAACAACAAGCAAGACTTGCAGCTCTTGGAGAAATGATTGGAAATATTGCTCATCAATGGAGACAACCATTAAGTGTGATTACAACTTCAGTTAGCGCACTTTCATTAAAAGAAGAGTTGAAAATTTTAGAGCCAGATGATATAAAAGAAACAAATGAGACGGTTAAAAAAATGGCAGAGTTTTTAAATAATACAATAGAAAATTTCAGAAACTTTTTTCAAAAAGACCAACCTAAAAAAGATTTCATAATTGCTCAAACAATAGATAGTACTTTGGAAATTATCAAAGCATCTTACGATAACCATTTTATAGTACTTAATAAAGATTTAGATAATACAATTGAGTATTTTGGAAGTGAAAACTTCTTGGCACAAGTTTTATTAAATATTTTATCAAATGCAAAAGATGCTTTTATTGAGAATCAAATAGAAAATAAAAAAGTAAACTTGAAATTATTTAAAGAGAAAAATATTATTAAAATAGTTATACAAGATAATGCAGGTGGTATTAAAGATGAGAATATTGATAAAATATTTGATCCATATTTTACTACTAAACACAAGTCACAAGGTACTGGTCTTGGATTATATATGAGTACACAAATTATTAATAAACATTTTAATGGGACTCTTAGTGTATCAAATGTAATAAATGAAGAGAAAGAACTTGGAGCTTCTTTTCTTATAGAAATTCCAACTGAAAATAATTAAATTTTAGTTGGAAAAATAGGTCTTATTTAAAGGATTGTGCGAGGTTTCCTATGATTAACTGCCATCCATCTATTATGATGAAAAAGATAATCTTAATAGGTAAAGAAATCATTACAGGTGGTAACATCATCCTATAGTAGGATACTCTGGATGTCCTATGAAATCGACTTTATTGACTTGTTATTATAATGGTTTGTGCTGAAAGTGTGTTGAGTTTTAGTAGATACTTTTGTCTAGAGGAATTGAATTCTTTTCTGATTCTATATACTTAGAGTAGACGTTGAATAGATACTCGGTAGTTGTATGTCCCATCAGATGTGCAATCTCTGTTACTTTAAAATAGCCAGAATTTAACATATTTGTAGCAAATGTATGTCTTAGTTCATAAATTCTTCGTCTTTTAAGTCCTAATTTGTCTAGAAGAGGATACCAATGATACTGGCAAATACTGCCAGAATGACACCATGGTTCATTAAACTTAGATACAAAAACATACTCCATGTTACCAGTTATCTTTGGAGTGGTAACTTAAATTAAGACACTTTTTTTACTAATTCTATGCAGCCATTTCATTTTGTAACATTAAATTGATTTCTTCAAATCTAACAGGGGATAAATTTCCTAAATAACTATGAGATCT
>JAQUIV010000151.1 GCA_028681275.1 Aliarcobacter sp. | reverse complement strand
ACTCCTATGAAATTTGCAAATATAAAACTTTCTTGTTCATCTTAAAAGCTATTTAAGTCCTATTTATGTAGAGTTAAAAATGAAAAATAAATCTTTAGATATAAAACTTACTTTTTTAACATTTTTAGCTCTATTTTCTTTGAGTTCAAATCCTGTTTTATGCCGAATGGCTATGGTTACAAACCAAATAGATGCGGTTAGTTTTACTTTTTTTAGGATTTTATCAGGGGCTATTTTTTTACTTTTAATCTATTTTTACAAAACAAAAAAATTTGATTTAAATCTTAGAAATAACTATTTAGCACCTTTTATGCTTTTTTTATATGCTATAACTTTCTCTTTTTCCTATGAAAATATGGAAGCAGGAATTGGTACTTTGATACTTTTTGCTGTTGTACAATTAACTATGATATTTATGGCATTTAAACACAAAGAGAGTTTAACTCTTCAAAAAGTTTTTGGTATAGTTTTGGCTTTTGCTGGACTTGCTTATTTACTCTATCCAAAAGAGGATTTTAGTTTATCTTTTTTCCATAGCTTTTTGATGATAATTTCAGGAGTTGCTTGGGCTTTTTATACGCTACTTGGTAAAAAATCAATAAATGCTTTCTCTAGTACAAAAGATAACTTTTTCAAAGCCTCTTTAATGGCTTTGGTTTTTATGATTTTTTATTTTAATCATCTGACTTTTGACTCTTATACTCTATTTTTAGCTGTTTTTTCAGGAGTTGTAACTTCAGCTCTTGGATATATTATTTGGTATATGGTTTTGCCTAAAATGGATATTTTAACAGCAGGTGTTTTACAACTTTTATCTCCTGTCATTGCTATTATTTTAGGTATTTTAGTTTTAAATGAAAAATTATCAATAGAACTTTTTACTTCTACTTTTATAATTCTTTTTGGAATATTTATAACACTATTTAAGAAAAAATCTAAATAACTATTAATTTTCCTCTTTAGGTTGAACTTTTGGTTTTGCTGGAACATTTTCAATCCCTTTAAAACTATCATACCATTGAAGTTGAGATGGAGTTGGAGGAGTTGGTTCTTGTGTTGTTCTTACTGGAAATTGAATTGTATTTGTCGGAGGTTTTTTCTCAAGATATGAAAATGCTAAAGCCAAAACAATAGCACTAATAATTAGTTTTATAATAAATTCTTTTAAATCTTTCATAAAAAGATTGTTACATTGTTTTGATTAAAGGGGAGTTAATAACCTCAAAAGAGGTTATTAATGTTTTACTGTAAGGTTGTGTTTTTTGATAGCATCCATTAATTTCATAATATTTGCTACTTTTTCTTCTTCTTTTTTAATGTTATCTTCACTATGAAGAGTGAAAATTTCCATTTTTTTATCTAAATAACTTGTATTAAATTTACCATTAATAAAATCTTCATCTCTTACGATTTCTCTATGTAATGGAATATTTGTTGGGAAACCTTCGATGTAGAATTCATCTAAAGCTCTTTTTGCTTTTTTAACAGCACCTTCCCAATCTAAAGCCCAAACAATTAATTTTCCAATCATTGAATCGTAGTTTGCTGGAACTTTATATCCTGTATAAATACTTGTATCAAGTCTAACACCTGGACCTCCTGGAGTTAAGTATTTACTTACTGTTCCAGTTCCTGGCATAAAGTTCTTTTGTGGGTTTTCAGCATTGATTCTGAACTCAATTGCATAACCTCTAAATTGAATCTCTTCTTGTAAGAATTGTAATTTATCACCTTCAGCAATTTCAATCATTCTTTGAATAATATCAACACCTGTAATTGTTTCAGTTACTGGGTGCTCAACTTGAACTCTTGTATTCATTTCGATGAAATAGATATTGTCATTTTCATCAACTAAGAATTCAACTGTTCCAACACTTTCGTATCCTAATTTGAACATTGCTTTTGTAGCAATTCTGTAAAGTTCTTTTCTAGTTTCGTTGTTTAATCTTGGACTTGGAGCAATTTCGATAACTTTTTGGTGTCTTCTTTGGATTGAACAATCTCTTTCTCCTAAATGAAGAACATTTCCATATTTATCAGCGATAACTTGGATTTCGATATGTCTTGGATTTTCAACATATTTTTCGATGAAAACTTCACCTCTACCAAAATATTTCATTGATTCATTTGTAGCACTTTCGAACATTTCTCTGAAATCTTTTTCAGCTTTAACGATTCTCATACCTCTTCCACCACCACCAAATGCAGCTTTGATGATAATAGGGAATCCGATTTCTTTTGCGATTTGTTCACCTTCGTTGATATTAACGATTGGCTCATCAGTTCCTTCTAATACTGGAACTCCAACTTTTTTCATAGCAACTTTAGAAGCCATTTTATCACCGAATAATTCGATATGGTCTGGTTTTGGTCCAATAAAAATAATTCCATTTGCTTCACAAGCTCTTGCAAAATCAGCATTTTCACTTAAGAATCCATAACCTGGGTGAATTGCATCACAACCAGCTTTTTTTGCAATTGAAATAATATTGTCATACTCAAGGTAAGCTTTGATAACATCTCCCATAATTGGATAACATTCATCAGCTTTTCTTACCCAAATACCCTCAACATCAACTTCTGAAAATATAGCAACACTTCCAATTTCAAGCTCTTTACAAGCTCTAATGATTCTTAGAGCAATCTCACCTCTGTTTGCAATTAGTACTTTTTTTATTTTTGCCATCTAGTTTACCTTTTAAGAATTTTGTTTAAAATTATTTGAGAATTGTAGAGTTTTTTTCAAATTTAATCTTCTTAATTTTTGCCATAATAATTGTTCATTATTGCTAAATATTTTATTTATTATTGTTGTTTTT
>JAQUIV010000052.1:9324-11768 GCA_028681275.1 Aliarcobacter sp. | reverse complement strand
CTCTATCCTTATGCGGTTGAAATTGTAAAAAAAGTTGAACTTGCAACTTTTAGTATGAAAAATATAGATAATCAAGAACATCTAATAATTGGCTCAACAGAATCAAATGCAACCACAAGAATTGTACCTTTTTTAGTACAACTTCACAGTGATTTTCCAAATATGAGTTTAGAGCTAATCACCAACACAACAAGGGAAATTACAAAAGAGCTACTTAATTATAAAGTTGATATTGCATTTATTAGTGGAGTTCCAAAACATAGTGATTTAATAGTTTTAAATAAAGTAGAAGAAGATATTGTTATTGTTGAGCCTAAAATAGGAGATGCACCAAATGTTTTTTTATCTTTTAAAAATGGTTGTGCCTATAATGAATTTGGGCAAGCTTATTTAAAAAATAACTCAAACGAAGATTTCAAAACCTTAGAATTTGGAAATTACGAGATAATTTTAGGTTGTGTAAAAGCAGCAATGGGAAAAAGTCTGTTGCCATTAAGTATTGTAAAAAAACATAAATATGAAAATGATTTAAAAATCACAAATCTACCAAAAGAGTTAGCGAATATGCCAACTTGTTTGGTTTGTAGAAAGGATAATATTCCTAAAATTGAGAGTTATCTAAAAAAGTATAGTTTTTCATAATCTAACAAATATCAATTTAATATAGAATCTAATGCTTTTTTAGCGTTAGGCCATCTATTTTGAGCATTTAACATAACCATTAGTACATCTTTTTTACCTTTTTTTGCCCTTGCTATTAAACAAGCTCCTGCACCTGATGTATAACCTGTTTTCAATCCTATAACAGAAGAATCAACTCTTAATAATTTATTACTTGAATAAACTACATAAGGTTTTTTTGTATTAATTGCTTTAAAAGCATATTTATTTAATTTAACAATAGAGTTAAAAGTTGAATTTCTAATTGCATATTCTGATAATATCAATAAATCTTTTGCTGTGGTTTTATGATTACCAATATCAAATCCACAAGGATTAGTGAAATTTGTATTTGCCATACCCAATTTTCTTGCTTTAAGATTCATCATATTTACAAAAATTTGTTTATTTCCATTTCCTAAATAAATAGCTATTGCATTAGCAGCATCATTTGCTGATTTTATCATTGCAGCATGAACTAAATCTTTTAAATAAAATTTTTCACCAATTTTAAAATTTGCAATTGTAGGTTCAACTCTTTTCATTTCAGCTGTAATAGTTACAACACTATTCATTTTCCCACTTTCAATTGCAAGTATTGAAGTCATAACTTTTGTTAAACTTGCAGGTCTTAATACTTGGCTCTCATCTTTTGAAAATATCAATTTTTTATTGCTCAAATCTTTAATAATAATTGCATCTGTATCTTTACCAATTGTATTAAAAATACCTACATTAGCAGAAAACAGGCTTAATGGAATAAATATAAAAAACAAAACTAGAAACAAAAACCTCATTAAATAACCTTTTTCAATAATTTCTTAAAATTCAAATACATCAATATAAATATCAAGTTTATGTTGATTAAAAGTTTTTTGAATTTTATTTTTTAACTCTTTTATATCTTGTTCAATTTCATAACCTGTTTTATCATCTTTTACATTCATTGAAATTATTAATAAAACCTCATCTGAACCAATAAACATACTTCTAACAGAGTTTATATGAACTAATACATGTGATTCTTCTTTTACTAAATTCTTAATTTGTTTGATAGTTTCCCTATCTAAACTCTCACCAACAATCAGTTTTTTTAATTCGATAAATAAAATTGTAGATAAAGAAAGAAGTAATATTCCAATCATAAGTGCAGCAATGCCATCAAAAACAGGATGAACAAATAAAGAAAGGGCTAAACCAATACCTAAAATAAGTAAACCTAATAGTGCACCTGAATCTTCTATTAATACTACTAAAATATGTGATGAAGAACTTTTTTCTATTGTTTTGAATATATCTTTTAGTTTAGAATTACTCTCTTTTAAAGCAACCCTTAATGCTCCACCCTCTAAAGTAACAGCAAAAATAATAATTGAGACAATAAGCCAAGGATTTTCAATCTCTTTGGGATCCATTATTTTATGAATTCCCTCATATATAGAGAATAATCCTCCCAGTAAAAATAACACAACAGCAACAACAAAAGACCAAAAGAAGTTTGCTTTTCCTTGACCAAAAGCATGAGCTTCTGATTTTCCTCTTCTTGATTGATGTTGTCCAACTAAAACTAAAATTTGATTTCCACAATCTGCGGTACTATGGATAGCTTCTGCCATCATAGATGCTGAACCTGTAAAAAATGCTGCAACGCCTTTTGCACAAGCAATAAGACCATTTGCAACTAAAGCAGCTTTAACGCTCTTGGACATTTATATAACCTTTGTAATCCACTAATCTCATTATGCCAAAAAACTATTTTTGAATTTTTTTAATTCATCTTCAAT